>CAKSUD010000043.1 GCA_934500865.1 uncultured Clostridia bacterium
TACGGCGTTTCACTTAGTGTAAGCGCCACATTTTTTAATCCTTGTAGTTCGAATTGCATTTATACCTCTTTTCTCCGGTCCTTTTTTACTATATTATTCCATTTTTTGTTACTTGTCAATAGCTTTAGATTAATTATTTATATCGTTAAGTTAAATTATTGACCATTAGGGACAGGTCTAAAAAAGGAAAAACATGTAACTAGCTTGTTCGGCTAATTACATGTCTTAATTTCTTTGACCAAAAGGAACCGTCCCTTTTGGTCAAAAGGGTAAAAGAAAAAGGAGTTATTAAAACTCCTCGTAATTTCTTTATTAGTTTCCTTTTGCAATTTCAACTAATTTCTTGAAACCTTCTGCATCGCTTATTGCAATTTCAGATAACATCTTTCTGTTGATGTTAACTCCAGCCTTCTTAAGACCAGAAATAAATCTGCTGTAAGACATACCATTCATTCTTGTAGCAGCATTAATTCTTGCGATCCAAAGTTGTCTAAAATCTCTTTTCTTTAATCTTCTTCCGATATATGCATAGTTTAAAGATTTCATAACAGCTTGGTTAGCCATTCTAAATCTTACACTCTTTGCACCAAAGTAGCCTTTAGCCATTTTTAATACTTTTTTATGTCTGGAACGAGTTGTCATTCCTGTTTTAACTCTTGCCATTTTTGTTTCCTCCTCAACTTAATTTATAAATTACCTGTTCTTACGCATATGGTAACATTTTCTTGATAGCTTCTACGTTTGTAGCATCAGCAAATCCTGCTTTTCTTAAAGACCTCATTCTCTTAGATGGTTTTCCATTTAATAAATGTCTTCTATTCGCTTTCGCTCTTTTTACTAAACCTGTTTTTGTTAGTGAAAATCTTTTTGCAGCACTTCTACGTGTTTTAATCTTTGGCATTTTAAATCCCCCTATCTTTTATTTTGCAATATATTTATCATGAGCACAAAGTGCGAATGATTCAAAAATTAATTGTACCAATTAGCCAACTTTTGGAGATACAAGCATAGTCATATTTCTTCCTTCTAGCTTAGGTGGCTTTTCAACAGTTCCAACATCTTCTAAAGCTTCCTTAAATCTTAGCAAAACTTTTTCGCCAAGCTCAGCATAACTAGCTTCTCTACCTTTAAATCTCAAAGTAATCTTTACTTTATTACCTGCTTTTAAGAAAGTAGCAGTATTCTTAACTTTGAAATCAAAATCGTGTTGGTCAATGTTAGGAGAAATTCTAATTTCTTTAATTTCAATAACCTTTTGCTTTTTCTTAGCTTCTTTCTCCTTCTTCATTTCCTCAAACTTATATTTTCCATAGTCCATAACCTTACAAACAGGTGGAACAGCAGTAGGTGCGATAAGAACTAAGTCTAACTCATTCTCATCAGCAATCTTCATAGCCTCACTTGGAGTCATAACACCTAACATATTTCCATCAGGACCAATTACTCTAATTTCATTAAATCTAATCTCTTCATTGATTTTAGTTTCTTCTTTTATCTCAATCATCCTCCTAAAAAAATAATGGACTAACCGAAGTTAATCCACATAAAATACACTAAGTAAAATCTTAAATATATTTAACCGGTCAAAACAAAATTCAACAGGTGAGAAGTGGATAACTTCTTCTTTACTCAAATAAGTTTACCACTTACTCCCTTTATTGTCAATAGTTTTTGAAGATTTTGTTTACATATTTAAAATCTAGTAGTACCTATATAGTAAATCCAGCGACTTTACGAAGTTTTAATCCGGTTCTCCAAATTTGCCGAAGGCAAAACCGTCAAAATTTCGCGGATGAAATTTTGAGCGAAAGTCGACAAGGATGTCGACTTTGAGCGACGGTTGGTAATTTGGATAGAACCTTGTAAAACGTAGTCTTTGGAACAGGATTTGCTATATAGGTACTACTAAATTTAATATACAAAAATGGAGTGACTGTAAATCACTCCACCTAATAATTCTAAATTTCTGTTGGCATACTGCTAGTCGCACCATTTAAAACTCTATGTTCTTCATCCTCTTGTATTGAAATGCTATCATTCCAATATGTTTTTCCATTAGCTAGTTTATAGTGAACAGGATACTTTGTAAAATCATATGTCTTTCCTTCATGCATTTTCTTATGTCTTGCATTTAAGAAATCTGTTTTTCCTGTGCCTTTTTTCTTATTACCTTTAGCATCTCTTGTAACATAGTATAAAGTCTTAAATGCTAATTGGTTAACCGCATGAGGTTTAATATTATCGGTATATTTAATACCAACGCCAACACTTTCGTCTGACAAACCTGTGCCATCTTTTACTTGGCTAAGTGGCGTCATAGATAACGAGTATTTATAATCCATACACTCACGTTTTCCAAAAACTGCTGACCAATATTCACTATCTTCTACGTTTGTATCACCAAACACTAGTTGAGTCTTTGTATTAGATACAACAACTTGTTTGTAATACTTCATTGATTCTGTACGGGCAAGTTGGGATAAATTTTGGATTGCAACAATCATAGCACAACGATATTTTCTAAATAAAGTAAAACATGTCTCTGTTTCTTTGTTAACGAAATCAGGGAACTCGTCTATATATAGAAAATGTGGAATTCTTGTGCTTTCGTTACCGGGTCTACGGAGTACCGCATCTTGCATAGACAATATAAAGAACATTCCAAACGGCTTAGAAAGTAATCCGCCAAGTTCACCACGTCTTGTACATACAGATACACATTGCCCTTCACTAAGTACCTTATCAAAATCAAGATTCCTATCTCTTGAGCATAAAATCTTTTTAACCATCTCGTGACGCATTAAATTATCAAGTTGTGTTGTAGCTCCATATAAAAACTTCTCAGTTTCTTTTCTTCCGCTTCCTACTGTACCAGGAATAGGTCTACCATTTAAGTCATATGGCGGATTATAGAAGTTCTTTTCAAAATACTTAACCAAAATTCTATATTCTTCTGCAAGTTCCGCATCTTTTTTAAGTTCTTCACACATAGCCTCAACTAAATTGTAATCATACATCATCTTAAGCATATCCTCTAATGTTGGCATCTCGCCATTATGCATTCTAGGATACATTACCTTTAGTAATAGTGCTAAGTTTTCCAAAGCTTGTTGAGTAACTTGACCAAAGAACACGTTATTTCCACCTGGGTTTTCGCTTTCATACATTCCTTGTAAAACATTAGAAATAATACTTGCCGCTTTATCAGGATCTTTATTCTGGAAAGGATTCATTCCGTAAGAATCAGGGTCTTGAGGGTCTATTGTTTTTACTTCTATACCATAGTTCTTAGCAACTTTCTTAAAATTATCGCAATAATTACCATCAGGTTCTACAACAGTAATACCTAAATCTTTATAAATATATTCACCGGTAGAATGATTTTGATTTTTAATCATATCGCCAAAGAATTGTTCAAATTCTTCTTCTTTTCCCTCTTTAGGCTTTATAAGACCTAGTGAGAAATTTCTATTTAATTCTTCGTTAGAATAAGGAGATTCGATATATGCAATTCCCTTTGAAAGAGCTTCTATCGCTAATCTTTTTCCTTCTTCTCTAAAGAAGAACTTTTTCTCCAAGTCGCTTGCACACATAGGCAAAAGTAATGTAGATGTCTTACCCGTACCGGTAGCACCCTGAATCAATGTAGATTCCATACGTCTATTTTCCGGAACAACAACCATTTGACCAGAACTTGCATCTTTACATACTGCAACTTCACAAGTATATTTACCGGTCGCCATAGCCTTAGGAGTATTATCAATAATCTTCATATCTCTAATTACTTCGGTTGTATCAGGTCTTCCCATCGCATCCGCCGTAAACGCACAAGACGCGACAATAGCCAAAGTCGGAATATATATAGTGCCGGCTCTTATAGCTCCCATCATCTTATCTCCTGCCTCGCTCCAAGCCATAGCTAAATTCTGGCTTCCAGCAAGTGATAGCAAGTAACAAACAAGGTTGTTAGACCATTCTGCCAACATAAAACTTCCAAGTATTGAAACAGCCAAAATAGTAAAAACAAAAATTTTTCTTCTGCCTACACGATTTTTTCCATATGTTGATGAACAAAAATACGCATATCCTGCAAGCGGAATCAAAAAAGCAAGTGAGTACTCAAGTGAGCTCCACATATGTACATTCTTTACAGGATTAAAATTATTAGCAGACAATAGTGACAAAAGAATATTTGAGCTCTTTGCATATCCCTCTACATTAATTCCACCGTAATTTGCAAAAAATATCATCATAATAAATGTGAAAAATCTATTTAGAATCAAAAGGCCTGTCATTATATAGAAAACCTTGCACATAAAATCTGCATCTTTCATTTTTGCCTTTAAATAGCCCATCTTTCTTTCACCACCATTCTAAAGTTTCTTTTCAATTTCAATCACAACATCATCTATCATTTCCGGTTCATCTACCATAGTTTTAGCCATCTTTGAATTTTCACTAGCAAGTAAATTCTGCATTTCTTCTCTTTCCTTCTCAATTTGCTTAATGTTTTCCTCAGAATTAATTCCGCTAATAGCATTATTCATTTCAATTTCGCTATCAACAATACTCTTTGCAACAGGCTTCTCACGTAATGTACAATCATCCGGATTATACTGTACATAAGGCTCAAAATCATATTCGCTAATATCAAATTTCTTCAAATACTTTTTATCTAAGAAATCAGTTACACCCTTACCGAAAATCTGACTGCCTTTAGCATCTCTAGTTCTGTAAAATAGAGTCTTAAACGGCAATTCTGTTAAATGGAACGGATGAATATTCTGTGTAAAGTCAATATTCATGCTTATACTTTCCTTACTTGCCTCTTCCTTAGTAACATTTGGTATCGGTTTAGAACTTACACTGTTTCCTAAGTTCCAATATTCAAATCTACCAAACGCAGTACTCCAATATTCACTATCTTCCTTGTTCGTATCGCCAAATACCAATGCAGTTTTGCTGTTTGATGTAATTACTTCTTTATAGAACTTCATAGATTTATTTCTCTCAAGTTGAGATAAGTTTTGAATTGCAATTGTCATTCCACAACGATACTTTCTAAACAATGTAAAACATGTTTCAGTTTCCTTATTTACAAAGTCAGGGAACTCATCTATGTACATAAAATGAGGTATTCTTGTATTCTCATCTCCAGGTCTGCGTAGTACCGCATCTTGCATAGTCAAAATATAGAACATACCAAAAGGCTTTGAAAGTAGCGCACCCAATTCGCCACGTCTTGTACATACAGATACACATCCGCCCTCGGCTAGTATTCTGTCTAAATCTATATTGTTGTCTCTACTACATAAGATCCTTCTTACCATCTTGTTTCTCATTAAGTTATCAAGTTGGGTTGTAGCCCCATATAAGAACAATTCTGTTTCTTTTCTGTTGCTACCAACAGAACCCATAACAGGTCTACCGTTTATATCAAGCGGTGGATTATAGAAGTTCTTCTCAAAATACTTAATTAAAATCGCATGTCTCTCACTAAGAACAGGATCAAGCTTCATTTGTTCACACATATCTTCAACAAGATTATAATTATATAAACATTCAAGCATATCTTCTAGCGTAGGAATTTGATTGTCATGCATTCTTGGATACATAACTTTAAGTAAAATAGCCAAGTTCTCTAATGCTTGTTGTGTAACCTGACCAAAGAACAAGTTGCTTGAATCAGGATTTTCACTCTCATACATTCCCTTTAGTACAGTAGATATTATACTTGCAACCTTAGCAGGGCTTTTATTTATAAATGGATTTATACCATAAGAATTAGGGTCAATAGGGTCAATTTTATAAACCATAATCCCCAAATTATCAGCCACAACTCTAAAGTCATCAATATAATTTCCATCAGGCTCTAATACAGTTATACCAACGTCTCTAAATATAAGTTCCTTGGTAACAGGATCTTCACCCTTTATCATAGGTTTTAATATTTCCATAAATTCCTTTTCTCTTCCATAAATAGGACGTAAAAAGTTAAGAGAAAAACATTTATTTAATGTTTCATTATCATATGGTGCATTAACATATGCACAACCCGCAGTTAATGCTTTATAAGCTAATTCCTTAGCCTTCTCTCTAAAGAAATATTTCTTCTCCAAATCACTTGCGCACATAGGTAAAAGTAATGTAGAAGTCTTACCTGTACCAGTAGCACCTTGAACCAAAACTGTCTCCATACGTCTTGCTTCCGTAACCATAACAGGCTTGCCTGTCTTATAATCTTCGCAAACCTTAACCTCGCAAGTCATTTCTCCGACCAATTCTGGATTTGTCTTTGAAGGAATTAAAGATAATTTTTTAAGTTTACCAACCGGATGCTCATTATCAAACAAAGACACAACCGTTGTAGGCGTAACAGCAATAGCACAAACAGGAATGTATAAAGTTGCATATGCCAAAGCCTCTTTAAATTTATCTTCACCGAACTCTAAACCAATTCGTAAAATTTCTCCATTTTTGAAGAAACTACAAAAATACAAAATAAATTCATTTGACCATTGAGCAAGCATTACAAAGCAAATCGTAGCAATAAGAGCATACGTAACAACATATGCTTTCATCTTATTGTTTGTATCAGCCGCATACTTTGAAGAACAAAAATATGCAAAACCGGCAAGTGGAAGTAAAAACGATAGTGCATACTCTTCTGAATGCCAAAACAATGACCTATATAACTCGCCGGATGGAAGTCTTACACTTTTCCCACCTAAAGTCATAAGTAGCGCGATAAGTCTATTCAAGATAACCAAAATCGTAGCACCATAAAAAATTTTAGTAAGTATTTCAGGTTTATTAAGTTTTTTCTTTATATCTTCAAACAAGGCTATTCCACCTTTCATATCTAATCACACACACTTAAATTATCCTACATTTTGACAATAAAGTCAATATAAAGTGAGAATTATGTAAATGTTTTCTATGGTTTACCAATATCTTTATCGGAAAAAAGCAACAGATTTTTAATAAAACCTGTTGCTTTAGCTTATTTTTTTATCAATTCCTTAAATTTATTGCCTCTCTCTTCAAAATTCTTAAAATATCCATAACTTGCAGCAGCCGGAGAAAGTAAGCAAACCTTGCCTTTTTCAGTCACTTCTTTAGCACACTTTACAGCTTCCTCTAAATCATTTACTAAAATAGCTCTATTCGGGTTCATCTTACTATAAATCCTTTTGCCGGTATCATATGCTAAAATAATATTTCTAACATTAGAGTTCGTAAGATATGTTGCAAAATTATCATAATGTATCCCTCTATCTAAGCCACCAATAATCACAGTATCCACATCTTTTAAGCTTTCAATTGCATTAATAGTCGCCTCAGGAATTGTAGAAATCGAATCATTATAATATTTTATTCCGTTAAATTCTCCAACAAACTCAAGTCTATGTGCTAGTCCGGAAAAATCTTTTACCGCATTTCTAATTTCATCCTCACTTATTCCGATCTCCTTTGCAACTAGCCTTGCAGCCATAATATTCTTTTTATTATGTTCTCCTATTAGCTTAGTTTCCACATTATATTCATAAGGAAATGCTAGTTTTTTCCCATTAGCATACTTTTCTATATAGTTTTTAACTAGTTCATTTTCCTTGTTGTAAACCACAACATCGTTTTCATCTTGGTGCCTAAAAATATTTACCTTAGCCAATTGATAATCTTCATAAGACTTATAGTGGTCTAAATGTTCTTCAAAAATATTAAGAATAACCGAAATATGTGGAGAAACAGTCAAATTCTCGAGTTGATGAGAAGACATTTCACACACAAGCAACGTATCATCCTTAATATCCTCTAAGCAGGAAAGTGGCGGAACACCAATATTACCAATAAGTCTAACATCAACCCCTGATCTGTTTATAATATTATAAATTAAAGTCGTTGTAGTGCTTTTTCCCTTTGTACCGGTAATCCCTATAACATTTTTACGATTAGCTCTTAAAAGCAAGTCTGTTTGAGAAGTAACAATAGATTCCTCCCCCTCAATACCGAAAAAAGGTATTCCCGGTGACTTAATAACAACATCATAGCCTTTTACTGCATCCAAATAATTATCCCCAAAGTAAACCTTTTCAGGTGCTTTAATCTCATTCTTATCAGCAATTCCAAGAGAAGCATATTTAACATATTTTTTTATAAATTCGTAAGTAGACTTACCCTCTCTTCCAAATCCTAGAATCAAAATATTCTTTTCATTTAACATTCCGGCAATTTCATTAATAACCCTCATACTTTTCCCTTCCATATCATTAAAATTCTCTTAAAAGATAAGGCAAATTATCCTTATACTTTTCTTTTAGTAAGCAAACAGCCTCATTAACCTCTGCCCTTGTACCAACACATTCAAACGGCTTAGTCTTGTAAACACCCGTAAGTTCCTTATAGTATCTTTCAAGTTCTTTATCATCTAATAAATTATGTCCAAAAATATCAATCATTTCTTGTTCTTCCAAAAAAGGTGCTAAAATAATATACACAAACAAGCATTTCGGACATTTACCACACCAGTCATTGCCACCATTTTTACTTCCAACATTGCAACTTCTAAAAATCTTGTGATACTTTTTATACTCAGCAAATTTCTTAGCAATATCAATCTCGCGCATACCTCTAAGCAAACTAAAATAATGTATATATGACGTAATATTCCTCTCAACATACTTAACAAAATCAATTTCAAATTCTAATGACTTAGAATATTGATGATTAGCTCCTGTTTCCTCATCTGTACACTCATTTGCACTACTTTCATTAGAAAGCACAACAAACTCACGTCCGGACACAAGTGCACAAAATATGCCTAAAAACGCAAGTGATGCCGAAAACGGTGTATGTCCGTTTAAATATCCATTCTTATTTAACTCTAATAAAGTAGGATCAATCTTCCTAATAACTTCAACAGAATCATCCATTGTATAACCGGCAGTAACCACAGTATCAACAGTAGCACCACGCGGATTAACAATAAAGCATGTATTATCTGCATTTTGTGCCTTCAGTAATTCAATAGTAACAACAGAATCTTTACCGCCACCAATAGGCACTAAGTTACCGGAAAAATTATCTATCTTGGATTTCTTAAAAGTAAGACCGGTTGCATTTTCAAAATTAACAAACTCATCATACTGAGCTTTAATATTATTAACAAACCTAAACTCACCAAGTCCGTTAAAGAAAAGCTTTTTCCAAAATTCAATCTGTTCATCACTTAAGTGTCCAGCCTTAATAATTACTTTTTTAGGACAAGCACACTTATAATAGCTAATAAGTTCAGCCATTCCTAAATTAAACAGAAAAACGTCTCTATCAACCAAATTATCCATAACAAAAAAATGTTTTTTAATAACATTCAACTTATGTACAAATTTAATATCCCCAAGCGAATAAAAGAAATTTATTTCCAAATCATTTTCATTCTCCCTAAAGGAAAAACTATCATAGGATATACTTTCATACTTTTCTCTTAATTCCTCAAAATTCAACTATACTCACGCACCTTTTTTAAAAGCTCTTGACTTATTATGCCCAATAATTAGCATTGCAATCAAAAAAATTCCGGCAACTCCCATATAAAAATACAATCCGGCAACAAGATTTGAAAAACCAGCCAAACTAAATAAATATGCAACAAAACATATAAATCCAAACTTAAAATTATTTTTCTCAACTCTTGCATATACACCGTATAATGCCCCAACCGCAGTACTCAAGACCGCCAGTAAAAACATAAAGCCATATAGCAATCCATTTGTAGTACCCGCCAAAGTTGCAATAGGAATTTCCACACCTTGTATTTTATCATAATTTACTAAAAGTGCAAGGTAAATAATATAACCCAAAATTCCAATTATAACTCCCGACAAAACACAAGTCACCCTTATTTCTCCCCTACTCTTACAAGCATTTCCCAAAGCCGGAAGAATAGAAAAACTCATCACCAAATTATAAGAAACATATATAATCGAAGAAATAATTGCAGCAATAACTCCATCGTAATTAACCTCATTAATAACACTAAACTTAACAATATCAGAAACATTAATAGAACGAACGGCCACAAAACAAGTAACAATAATCAAAAGAGGAATTTCGATAGAGCTAACTCCCATAATACCACGAATTCCAACAATAGTCACAAAAAAAGTAAGAATGGCAAAAATAGCTGCACCAACAGGAGCACTAACACCAAGAGTTTGCTCGAAAAATGCGCCACAACCTGAGAACATCGTCCCGGCAGTCGCAATTAAGAAAAATGCAAACAAAAAATCAACAAACTTTTTAAACTTGCACCTAAAAGCATACCCAAGTGCCACCTCATACGAATCAGACTTGCTTGTATAACCCATAAGCATAAGTCTTTCACCAAAAATAACAAATAAAACAGACATAAGAATAATTCCAATTAAACCATAAACCCCATAATCAACAAAATACTGTCTAATCTCTTGACCGGACGCAAACCCGGCGCCAACAACAGCACCAATAAACGTAAAAGCCAACATAAAAAACACCCCTTAAGCAAATATATTTACTTAAGGAGTGCTTTATTCCACTAAAAAATCACAATTAATATATTGGAAAACTATCACAAAGTTTCTTTACTTCCGCTAGTATATATTCCTTATTTCCTTCTAAATCCTTTAATGCCAAATCAATTAACTCAGCTATTTTCACCATTTCTTGTTCTTTCATTCCACGCGTCGTTACAGCCGGTGTTCCTATTCTTATTCCACTTGTAATTGTCGGTTTTTCCGTATCAAACGGAATAGAATTTTTATTCACAGTAATTCTAACAGCATCTAAATTAATCTCAGCCTGTTTTCCGGTTATGCCAGTTCCCCTAAAATCAAGCAACATTAAATGATTATCAGTTCCGTTCGTAAGTGTCTTGTAACCGCGTTTCATCAATTCGTCTGCAAGCACACTGGCATTTTTAACAATTTGTTTTTGGTATTCCTTAAATTCAGGTTGCAATGCCTCTTTAAAGCAAACTGCCTTTCCGGCAATAACATGCATAAGCGGTCCGCCTTGAATTCCAGGAAATAATGCTTTGTCTATCGCCTTGCCAAACTCTTCCTTGCAAAGTATCATTCCACCGCGAGGTCCGCGTAATGTTTTATGCGTAGTCGTAGTCACAAAATGAGCATACTCAACCGGATTTTGATGTAACCCAGCCGCAACTAACCCGGCAATATGAGCCATATCCACCATCAAATACGCTCCAACCTCATCCGCAATCTCTCTAAACTTTTTAAAATCAATTTTTCGCGGATAAGCACTTGCACCCGCAACAATCATCTTTGGTTTATGTTCCAAAGCCTTTTTTCTAACATTCTCATAATCAATCGTATATGTATCAGGACTAATTCCGTATGGAACAAAATTGTATAATGCACCTGAAGAATTAACTTTACTTCCATGAGTCAAATGTCCACCATGAGATAAATCCATACCAAGCACAGTATCCCCCGGCTTTAACATAGCAAAATAAACAGCCATATTGGCTTGAGCTCCGGAATGAGGTTGAACATTAGCATACTCAGCACCAAAAAGCTCCTTCGCACGTTCTCTTGCCAAGTTTTCAACAATATCCACACACTCACATCCACCATAATACCTATGTCCTGGATATCCCTCTGCATACTTATTTGTAAGAACACTCCCCATAGCCTCTAAAACCGCCTTACTTACAATATTTTCAGAAGCAATAAGTTCAATATTATTCCTTTGTCTATTTAACTCCAACTCAATAGCATCTGCAACCTCATAATCAGCCTTTCTAACCTCGTTGGTCATATACATATCCGCCCCCCAATTAATCAATATTATTATTTACTGCAAACAAAGCCGCCTTCGTTCTATCAGTAACATTAATCTTCTTAAAAATGTTATTCAAGTGGTTCTTTACCGTTTTTTCGCTTAAATACAATGTTTTAGCAATATCTTTATTAGTAAGTCCATGAGCAAGTAAACCTAAAACTTCTCTTTCCCTATTGCTAAGTTGTTCCACCTTGCTATTACTCATCTCATTCATTATTCCGCCCAAAAGTAACTTAACACCATACGTTTCGCCTTTAACAGAAAAACCAGAATACTTAATTCCAAAATCAGAAGACATTTTTTCATTATCTATATCTATGTCATCACCAGTTATCTCTATAACCTTATCAATACCTAAACCCTTGGCAACTCTTAAATTACTCTCAATATCATTTCGAGTACACAAAAAAGCACAATCTTTTCCATTCAATTGTGCTATTTTGTAATTATCTTTAGTTTCGATTTTATCAAAAAACTTTTCTAGTTCTGTATCTCCAATAATGGCTAAACTCACTTTGCCTCAGCTCCTGGTTATAAATCTTCTGCAAGTAGAGCGTGGTTAATTCCCTGCGAAACAACATCCGCCACACTACTAATAATTTCATCAATTTCTTTTGGGGTAACAACCAAATCCCCAACAAACGGCTTAATTACCTCTTTAATTAAGTCATATTTCTCTTCCCCACTCATCGGCTTAATTTTATCATAATCATTAGCAGTTTGTGAAGATGTTTTTTCAATATTTTCTAACATTAATTCAATTGTATCATTCGCCATAGTTGCAGCATCCACAACAGTCGGCACACCAATCGCAATAACAGGCACACCAAGAGTATCTTTTGATAGTGCCATTCTCTTATTACCTATGCCCGAACCCGGATTAATTCCTGTATCCGCAATTTGAATTGTAGTGCTTATTCTTTCCAGTTTTCTAGAAGCCAAAGCATCAATTGCAATAACAAAATCAGGTCTTATCTTATCAATAACTCCACGGATAACCTCACCGGTTTCCATACCTGTTGTACCAAGAACTCCGGGAGAAATTGCACTAATCGACCTTACAGGTCTAGACAAGCACTCAGGCGCATATTGAAGGATATGTCTTGTAACCTCAATATCCGTAATTACCTTAGGACCTAGTGCATCAGGAGTAACATTTTGATTCCCAAGTCCAACAATTAAAACAGACTTGTTAATATCCGTTCCTATAAGCTTCCTAAGTTCCTTCGCCAAAACTTTATAAATTTTTTCATTAGTATCCGGGTCATTATCCTTAATCTTTGGAGCATCCAGCGTAATATAATTGCCAATAGGCTTATCAATATACATTGCCCCTTCCTCAGTTTCAACCTTAACTCGGGTTATCTTAACATCATCAATAGTCTCTTCCTCAGAAGAAACGCCAGGCATATCAACATTTTGTGCCTTTTTATACGCATCACGTGTTTCAACGGCTAAGTCAGTACGAAAAGAAAAATTCATAAACAAAAAACCTCCTTTATGGAGGTTAGTTTGTGCAAAGTTTTTCAATTCAATACAGCCTAGAACCATGGAGCAATTTTATCATTTTTTGAAAAAAATTAGAAATTTTAAAGCAAACTCAAATCAAAATCAGGTATAAAACTCTCTTCCGCAGTTCC
Source organism: uncultured Clostridia bacterium (assembly GCA_934500865.1). GTDB lineage: Bacteria > Bacillota > Clostridia > TANB77 > RGIG9151 > RGIG9151. Next base: position 13,482 of record CAKSUD010000043.1, read on the forward strand.
ACCTTCCTGAATAAAAGCATTCTCAATTCCAAGACTTAACGCAAAATCCACAACATCATCATATTCCTCATCAGTAATCTTTCTATTAATCTCCGGAAACTGAGACACAGTTTTAAGAGGCGTATATTGGTTCATAATACTTATAAAAATCTTATCTCTAAATAACTCATATATGTACTCAATAACCTTTTTTGAATCCTCAGTGCATCCCGGCAAAATCAAATGGCGCACAACCATTCCGCGCTTAATCATTCCGTTTTCATCAAGTGAAAACTCGCCGACCTGCTTAAACATTTCGCAAATAGCCGCAGACGCATTCTCAAAATAATCTAGTGCACCTGAATACTTCTTAGCCAAATCATTAGAAAAATACTTAAAATCCGGCAAATATACATCAACATACCCATCTAACATCTTTATAGTTTGAACACTCTCATAACCGCTACTGTTATAAACAATAGGAATAGAAAGTCCGTGAGTACGCGCAATCTTTATAGCTTCAATAATCTGTGGCACAAAATGAGTAGGTGTAACCAAATTTATATTATGTGCTCTTTCGTTTTGAAGCTTCAAAAATATATTGCTAAGCTCCTCAACGCTAACCTCTTTTCCATGATTTTCGTGACTTAACGCATAATTTTGACAAAAAACACACTTTAGAGAACAGCCTGTAAAAAATACAGTTCCAGAACCATTCTCACCAGAAATACAAGGTTCTTCCCATTCGTGCAAAGCCGCCCTAGCAATCCTCACCTTATTACTCTCGCCACAAAAACCAACTTTATTCTCTCTATCCACATTGCAATGCCTTGGGCATAATTCGCAGCTCATAATCTAAACACCTCTATTTTTTCCTCTTACAAAAAGTTTCTTTATTTTCTCAAACATCTTCTCATACCACTTTTTCTCAGTATATTC
>CAKSUD010000044.1 GCA_934500865.1 uncultured Clostridia bacterium
CAATACTTAATTGTATACGAAATTAAACTTAAATTCAACAGATTTTTTCAAAATTCACCCAAATTTCAGTTAAAGAAAATAGCCACCTTTCGGTAGCTATCCCTTAATTTGTTTCTCTATTCTCTATCTCACCAAATGGCATCTCCATTGTAAATGGTCTAAATTCTCCATTAATCTGATTTAGTATTTCACTGTTTTTCTCAACTACAATTACTTCCTTTGTACTTTTTTCATATAGAACCCCACAAAGCATAAACAAATAATCAGTCGGCGATTTATTTATACTTGAGCCAAAGGCATCAAAAATCTCTTTTGCCTTCTTGTTAAGTTCAGGCTTTTCTGTAAGTCTTGCAAGTCGTATAAAATTCATCGCACAAACTGAATTTACTGACGGTATAGCTCCATCATAAACCTCTTTAGGATTAATTAATAAGTCCTCTCCCTCTTTGCTGTAAAATAATACTCCTGCATTTTCATTATCCCAAAAATCAGTTAAAATCTTAGAATTCAATTTAACAGCACCATCTAAATAGCCATCTTCATACGTTGCTTGATAAAGCTCTATAAGTCCCCATGTCATAAAAGCATAATCTGTCGCGAATGCATTGCCAAAAGAATTCCCTTTTATATAGTACGCACTCATAGTTCCGTTACCCTTATATAAATGATCTAGCACAAACTGTGCCACATCTTTGGCAATATCTATATATTTAGGTTCTTCTAAAACTTTACCTGCAAGTGCAAATGCAGCAATTGCAAGACCATTCCAACCCGAAGAAATTTTTTGGTCTATAAATGGAATTTGGGCATTAGAAATTTCCGAATCCTCAGCTGAATAAAAACCACCCTCAGCCGAAAGTAATTTCTTTCGCATATATTCTAACGTATCTATAACAGCATCTTTATAGCTATCTTTTTGAATAACTTCATAAGCCTCTAGGAATGCCATCGCCATAAGTGAATTGGTATAAAGCATTTTTTCGTAATGCGGGCTTCCCCAATTTTTTGAAGTCGCATATCTAAAAAATCCACCATTAACTGTGTCGTGTATCTCACCATTATCTATATTGTCTAGGGTTTTCTCAACCATATATAGAGCATATTCATCTCTATATACATACCAATACCTAAGCAAAAAGAAAATTTGTTGTGCCAAAGGAAATTTAGGCTCACTACCAAATCCGCCAAAACTATTATCAAAAGCAGATTTCATTACCCATAGTGCATCGCCTAGCACTTCAGAATTAATACCACTTTCAGAATTTTCACGTCTTTTCAATTCAGCCACAACTTCATCGGCAGTTTTATATATTGCCTCTCTATCGCTTACCCATTTATCGTATATACTTTCTATAAGAGAATAAAAATCAATTATTCCCTTTTCTTTTTTTAGTGGAAAATAAGTCCCGGCAAAAAAAGGCTCGCGTTTCGGAGTTAAGAATATATTAAGTGGCCAACCTGCGTTAGTAGTAATGCACAAAGCCGCCTCCATATATACTAAATCAATATCCGGTCTTTCTTCCCTATCTACTTTTATACAAATAAAATGTTCATTTAAGAACTTAGCTGTTTTTTCATCATTAAATGCTTCCTCAGCCATCTTATGACACCAATGACAAGTTGAATATCCAATACTAAGTAATATTGGTTTTTCCTCTGTTACCGCTTTGTCAAAAGCCTCTTCGCACCAAGGGAACCAATCTATCGGATTATTTGCATGTTGCAATAAATACGGAGATTTTTCTTTATATAACAAATTAGGCATACCTTTTCACCTCATAAAAAGTATGCCCAAAATCTATCAAAATACTCACTTTTATTTACTCTTTTTTAAACAGCAAATAAAGAAACCGTCGGAATTATGCTTATTCGGCAATAATAGTAACATTCCGTCATTAATTCCACTTTTCCATTCGCTAGGAATTATGCTTTCATCAGTGCAAATCGAAAAGTCTTTATTTTCATTCAAAAACCATTTTACAGTTTCTTCATTTTCTTCACTTAAAATAGTGCATGTACTATATAGTAAAACGCCACCCGGCTTTAAATACAAAGAAGCATTTTTAAGTATAGCCTTTTGCACTTTATTTATTTCGTCAATATCCTCTTCCTTCACTCTAAGCTTTATATCTGGTTTTTTACGAATTACTCCAAGTCCGGAGCAAGGCACATCTGCAACAATTTTATCAAATTTATTTTCAAATTCAGGTACAAACTCTGTTGCATCTCCAATTTTTATATTTATAGAATTAACTCCTAAACGTTTAGCTGTCTGACGTATAAGTTCCCCTCTGTGTTCATATAACTCCATAGCCGTAATTTTAGCTTTATCATTGGTAAGTTCAGCAATATGCGTAGTTTTACCACCTGGTGCAGCACAAATATCTAAAATTTCTTCTCCTTCTTTAGGTTTTAGTAAATGTGCAACAAGAGCAGGAGCTTCATCTTGAAAAGTAATAAGACCATTTTTAAATTCGGAAGAATGTAAGAACTCTCTAACACTGTCTACATATAAGATGTCTGAAAGTTTTCCAGGCTTCGAATTACTAAATTTCTTTAACATTTCTTCACGTGTAGTTTTTAATCTGTTAACACGAATGGTCTCATATCCTAAATTATTGTTTGCCTCTAATAATTTTAATGTTTCGTCATATCCGAACTGATTAATAAATCTATTTATAAGCCACTTAGGATATGAATATTCTACTGAAAGTCTTTCTTCCTTATCCTTAATTTCATCTAGGAATACATTTTTATCAGTTCTAGATACATTACGCAAAATCGCATTAGTAAAATTAGCAGATGACATATGACCATATTTTTTTGCCAATTTAACAGCTTCATTACAAACAGCCGAAACAGGTACTTTATCTAAAAAATAAATTTGATAAATTCCCATTCTAAGAATAGTTAAAATAGGCAAAGCAATTTTACTAAAACGAACTTTAGAACATTTTCTTATTATATAATCTTCAAAAATTTGATTAGAATTCGTGCCATATACAAGTTGTGTTACAAAATTCTTATCCATCTCATTTAGTTCACTTTTATTTAATTCGTCATTTAAAATTATATTTACAAATACATCATCCGATTCAATTTTCATAAGTATATGTAAAGCTAATTCACGAGCAGATTTCACATTAACCACCTCGGAATAAATTATACGTAAAAATTAGCGAAATGACAAGTGAATATTACAAAACCTTCAATATCGAGCTATTGTTTAACACATCTACGCAGTAAATAAATAATGCATCTGCATTTCCATTAAACTCTACAAAGCTACTGAGCAAAGGTGTTGCCATATATCTTAAATCAATTATTGTTATCTTACTGTATGCTTCTGTAAGTAAAGGTGTTAAGCTACTTCCATAAGAATCTCTAAAAATATATAGCTCCCTATCTCTAGCACAATTTTCATTCTCAATAGTAATTAAAGGTACAGCGCCATCTAAAAACAAGTCATACGCATCGTTGCCTGTTAATTTTTCCTCATTATACATCTTACCGTCAACCATTGTCATAGTCTTGCTATCAAAAATCTTTACTTTAGCATTTTTAATAGTATCATTAGTTAAGTATGAAATAGTATCAGGCTTTAGCGGTAAAGCAGCTTGTCCGTAATAAACTCCATAAAAATCTCCCTTTTCTACCTTTTCATATGAGTTACTTAAATATTCTGAAAAATTCATAGAATTACCAAGACTATTTGTAACATTTTGAATGTTTTCTTGTTTCCAATGAGTATCGGTTGTGTAATAATCATCAATTGTGAGTTCATTAAATATGTCTATATACGTCATATTCTTTGTAGAAGATTTAAGGTCACTGATTAAAGTATTATAATCTATTGACGGATAACCGTTTTCTCCAGCCAAAAAATAATTTTTATCAGGAATTACAGAATAATACACATTCATATTCTTTAAGAACTGATTTGAAACTTTATTAAATTTCTTCCCTACATCTTTTATAGCATCTTCATTAAGCTCTTTGCTATATTTAGATACTTGACCATTAACAATATATATTCCGTTATTATCCTTTTGATTTAAAACATCATACATAAATTTAGCTTTAATCTTTCGAAAAGTATCTCTACCTACAAACTGATCTAATGAATACTTTTCAAAGTCCTTCATAAACGAAGTATCCTTTACGCTATCTACCGTTATTTCAGGGAACTTGGCAAGTTTTCTTCTTTCACTTTTAGAAATATCTCCTGGTGTTTTAAAAATATTAACTATCATTATTCCGATAATAAGTGCTAAGAAAATTACTGTTGTAAATATATTCTTCATCTTGTCGCTCATACTATTTCACCTCCTAAAACCTAAAATATAAAAATGGATTAAACGAACCGTCTATTAAATAAGCCGTACACAATATAAGTAAACAAACCATTACAAGCGGTTGTGCAAAATTTATTACATACTTAATCTTTTCATTTTTGTTTAACTTGATAAATATATTCTTAAAAATAGGTGTAGCACAAATAATTCCCAAAATAAATAGCACAGAATAACTTACAATATAATAAATTGTCTCAGAACTGATTAAAGGTAATCCTTTTCCAAACATATAAGATATTCTTTGCACAGCCACGCCAATATTCGTAGCATCAAACAATACCCAGCTTATTAGCAATATAAAAATAACATATATACGTTTTAATATGCTCGGCATTTTTTCTAAAACCGACTTTAGCAAGGTCTTTTCAAGTAATAACATAATTGCAAATAATAACCCCCACATTATAAAATTCCAACCTGCTCCGTGCCAAAAACCGGTAAGTCCCCAAACAATAAAAATGTTCCTTATCCATTTTAACTTAGAAACTTTATTTCCCCCAAGAGGAATATATACGTAATCTCTAAACCAAGAGCTTAGTGAAATGTGCCATCTTCTCCAAAACTCAGTAATACTCTTTGATATATATGGATAGTTAAAGTTCTCAGGAAAATTAAAGCCAAAAATCTTTCCAAGTCCTATTGCCATATCACTATATCCCGAGAAATCAAAATAAATGTGTAATGCATACGCAAAAGCATACATCCAATAAAATAAAACTGATGGTTCACTCGTACTCTTTGCTATTTCACAAAACTCTCCCAAAGTATTTGCAAGCAACACCTTTTTAGATAAGCCAATTACAAACCTAGTTATTCCGTATGAAATACCTTCTAGTGAATGTACACGAGACTTTAGTTCTTTTTCAATATCAACATACCTTACAATAGGCCCTGCAATGAGTTGGGGAAATAATACTACATATGTAGCAAAATCTAAGAAATTCTTTTGGACTTCAGTATTCCCTCGATATAAATCAATTGTATAGCTTAGTATTTGGAATGTATAAAAACTAATTCCGATAGGTAACGCTATTTTTAGTAATGATATATTTGAACTAAATATATCATTTATATTTTCAATAAAAAAGTCTGTATATTTAAAAATGCTAAGTAATCCTATTCCAACTACTAACGAAGAAATTAAAGCGATTTTTGAAGCCTTTTTGCCTCTGAATTTATCTATTAGAAGTCCGTGAATATATCCGGAAAATGCTGCAAAAATCATTACGATAGTATAAATCGGTTCTCCCCAAAAGTAGAAAAATATACTACTCAAAAATAGAACAAGGTTTTTGGCCTTGTTCGGTGTTACAAAATATACAATTAAAACTATCGGTAAAAAATAATATAGAAAACTTATACTAGAAAATAACAATATTATTTCCTCCTTTTATTCAACAACTGATCTTTCTAAAGTTTCGCCAACTGTTCCTAGCTTACTCTTTAGCGCATCATATATAGCCTTACATTCGTCTTCATATCCCATAACTAGCGCAACATAATTGCCACTATCTACAGCTAAAACATATTCAGCACTCATACATATCCATTTTCCTGTATTACAGTTATCAAAAACTTTTTGTTTTATATCAGCAACATTCTTAGAATCTTTTACTTTTAGTAAGCAAAATGAATAGTTTGAAGGCATCATCATTGATTCATTAGCTGCACCTTTTTCAATTAAATTGCTGTATTCATCTTGCTTTAGTCCAACATATGTAGAACTTGAACTAGCAGTTATCTTAGCATTAAATAATGAATAACGTTCTATTTTAGCCTCTTTTACTACTGAATCTAAAATTTCACCCAATTCAGTATCAACATTAGTTATATCATCTTCATCATCGGTATTAGGAGTTTCACTTGGTTCAGGTCTAGATATTACAGTATCTTCAGGTGCAGGTGTGGTAGTTGGTAAAGTAGGCTCAGGTTCTTTACTAGGCTTAACTTCTGGTGTTTGACTAGGTACAGTACTTGGTTTTGTACTAGGCTTTGTGGCTGGTTTATTTTCCGGTAATTCTTCAACCGGTTTTTTTGTTTCTTCAGGTTTTTGCTCTGGAGTTTTAGTTTCTTCTGGTTGTAATTCAGGTTCTTTATCTACTTCCGGTGAAGGAGATACTACTGTTCCTGAATTTACCTCACTGTCTAAATTATCATTGTTTTCATTGCCGTTTCCGCAACCTGTAAAAGATACTATCAATGCACATAACGCGGTAATCATAAGTAATTTTTTCATTAGTTTTATCCTCCTCTATAATTTTCTAATACATAGACGAATAGAAAATACAAAATGTTTCAAATTTTTTTAAAAAGTACAAATTTTATAAATTACCACAAAAAAAGTTGTCAAACAAATTTTTGACAACTTTTTTGCTTCATTTCTACTATTTCTCAGGTTCCAAAATTCCGAAGTTGCCATCTCTTAATCTAAATAGCACATTAGTTTCTTGTGTATCTGAATTGTTAAATACATAGAAAGATTTATCTGAATCTTTTAATTCAAGCATTACATCTTCAACAGTCATAGGCTTTGTGTCAAAAGTCTTAACCTTTGTAATTTCTCCTTCTGTCATAATAGGTAATTCAATATTTGCATATTTTGCAGCTAAGCTGTCATCTTTGAATTGTCTTTCTTTCTTTGTTTTTGTCTTTCTAAGTTGACCTTCAAGTAAGTCTATTCCTTTATCAATAGAAACATATAAATCATCATTTGTAGCTTCTGCTCTATATGTATTTCCTTCAAAGAAAATTGTAACACCTAAAATATGTCTTTTCTTCTGTACACTAAATGTAACATTTGCTTCTGTGTCTTCATTAAAGAACTTTTCAATTCTAGACAATTTCTTTTCTGCATACTCCTTCATTGCTTGTGTAACTTCTACGTTTCTTCCTGTCATAATGTACTTCATAAAAATTCCTCCTCGTTGTTTTTTATATTTAGCATTCATACCTGAAAAACAGATATGATGAAATATCAAATTAAATCATTTTGTAGCTATTGTTTTTCACAATATCAAGTAATAAATCAAAATTATCATCTTCAGCCATTTTGTTTTTTCTAATAGCACCGCATTTCTCACATTTATATATAATGATATATCCTTTTTTAGGGTTGTTCTCCATACCGATAGGTTTTAACATTCCCTTACATTCTTCAGCACGGTCCCCCGGTTCTTTGTCTACATGTTTAGAATATAAACATTTGGGACAATGGTTTCGGCAAGAATACCCAAGTGGTTTTACCTCATTACCGCAATGTTCACAAACAAATGGCTCATCAATTTCAATAAACATTTTCTCAATCCTAACATAAATAATTAAACTTTTTCAAGTGCAGATGCATATGTATGCGCTATATCTTTTTGCATATTTTCATAGTCTGTATCTAGTAATTTCAAGAACGCATCAACAACATTTTCATCAAACTGAGTACCTTTTCCCTTCTCTAATTGCTCTATCGCTTGAGAAAGTTCCATTTTAGTTCTATACACCCTATCCGATGTCATTGCATCAAAAGCATCTGATACACTAATAATTCTAGCTAAAAGTGGAATTTCCTCCCCTTTTAATCCATGAGGATACCCTCTTCCATCTATTCTTTCGTGGTGATATTCAACCAACGGAACAATATCCTTAAACATAGACATAGCTGATAATATATTTGCACCCTTTAGCGGATGTTTCTTTATTTCGTTATATTCATCATCGTCTAATCGTGAATTTTTTAGTAAGATATCATCGTTAGTTCCAATTTTACCTATATCATGGAATATACCACCTATTTTTAGTCTTTCTATATCTGCCTCAGGCAATCCCATAGCCTGTCCTATTCTAGAGGCATAATACGATACTCTGTCTGAGTGACCTCTAGTATAATAGTCTTTAGCATCAACTGCAAGTCTAAGAGTTTCAATTGTATCCATATAACGCTTTTTTAATTCTGCATATGTTTCAACCAATTCGTCATTTTTTAAGTTTATTAAAGAATGCATTTGAGCATTATTTATAGCTGATGCAGCTTGTTTTGCATATATTTCTAAAAGCTTTAAACAATCAGCATATTTATCACTTTCTATGTATAAGACGCCTACTCCTGCAGAAGTATCAGTAACAAGCGGAATTATAACTTCATTCGGTTTAGATATAGTTTGTCTTGTACTTCTTGCATAACCGATATCTGTCATAAAATCAGGTGACATAGAATCCATAAACGTATCGATATCACAGTTGTATTTTCCTATTCCTCTAAAAATACTCTTTTTAGCAGTATCATCAGAAGAAACTATATCGTCTGCAAGTATAAATGCATTTTCGCTATATACAAGAGGCATAAGTTGAACAAGTATTTCCTCTAATATATTATCGAACGGTTGAAGTTGATAGATTTTAGGTAATGCATTTATTATGTTATTTAATCCGTCCTTAAACTTTGAAATTGTTCTTTTTTGAGCAACAGACTTAAGTGCCGACTCAATTAAAAGCATAAGTTGATCAAATCTATCACTTTTTTCGCAGTAACATTGTATATCGAGATTTTCCATTGTTTCAAGTGGAGGAGCTAAATCTTTGTGACCTGTAAGTAGCAGTATATATAAATCCTCGTTAAACTCTCTTATTAATTCTACCACCTTATCACCATTTATAGGTTGCATTATAAAGTCAAGAATCAGCAAATCGAATTTATCCTTTTTAATTAATTCAATCGCATCAAGAGGATTTGTCACACCGACATATTCGCAATTTTTACGTTTTAGTAAAATTGATACTGAATCTAAGATACCTATATCATCGTCAACAACAATAACTTTGTATCTTTCTTCTGTATTTCTGTTCCCTCTTCTCATAAGAAAACTCCCCTCGTGTTTCCAAACATCATGGAAAAAATCTCACATTACACACTCCAACATAAAAAATATCGGCAAAAAGTAACTTCATATTAACAATTTTACAAAACAAATTCACTTATTCTCTTTCCAATTTCTCTTATATTGTTATTTCCGAAGAATTCAAACTTAATAGAAGTACTTCCAGACAGATAAATTTCTAGTTCAGAATCCAAGTCAATAGTACCCGCTGTTTCAACAGAATAGAATTGTATTCTCTTATATGGAATAGATGTGTAATCGATTTTAGAACCGGTTATTCCTTGCACATTTACAGACACAATTCTTTTATTAGTAAAAATAACCCTATCTCTCATAGAAACATAACTTCCAACAACCACTTCATCATCTAAAAGTAGTTCATTAAGTACCTTAGTGCCATTGCTGGTATCCTCTTGATGTAATTTGAATATCTTCTTATTTGTAAAATCAATTTTCATCGTTATTTTCCCTCCTAATAAAGCTAATTACAAGCATTATACATCCTACTACTATACATATATCTGCGAAATTAAATACAGGCCAAAACTTGAAATCAATAAAATCAACAACATATCCTCGAATTAACCTATCAATGTAATTCCCGATAGCCCCCCCTACCACTAAACTTCCGGCAAACGTCTCGAATTTAGTAGGTTTTGACTTTATTAAAAACACAATAATTACTAAAATAAAAATCGGTATAAGTATCTTTAATAAAATATCATATTTATTAAAAATTCCCCACGCTGCACCATAATTTTCAACATACGTAAAAGATAAAACTTTATCTATTAGTACAACTTCATCTCGATATAAGTTTGAAACTATAAGTGCCTTGGTAATCTGGTCAATTAAAATAATGATAATACCGATTATTATGCTTATTAAGCCTATTCCCATTTTTCCTCCAAACTCAAAAGAGATACCATAAACAGCGGTCATATCCGCCAATACAATCGGTTTTAATTGCATTCGGTATTTCCGTTTTATTTAAGGTATCCCCTTTAACATTCTAAATATCTAAGTTTGTAACACTATGTGCATTTTGTTGAATAAACTCACGACGAGGTTCAACACTATCTCCCATTAATACGGAGAAAATCTTATCAGCTTCAATAGCATCAGTAATTGAAACTTTAAGCATTGTTCTTGTAGCAGGATTCATTGTAGTATCCCAAAGCTGTTCAGAATCCATTTCTCCAAGACCTTTGTATCTTTGAATATTGTCAGCTTCTCCGCCAACCTCTTCCATAGCCTTTGCAAGTTCCGCATCTGTATTGCAATAAATATGTGTCTTGCCTTTTGTAACTCTATATAGTGGAGGTTGTGCAATATAAATATGTCCTTCTTCAATAAGCGGTCTCATATATCTAAAGAAGAATGTTAAAAGTAATGTTCTAATGTGCGCACCATCAACATCGGCATCGGCCATTAGTACAACTTTATCATATCTTATCTTAGAAATATCAAATTCAGGTCCTATTCCCGCACCTATTGCAGTAATAACAGGGTGCATCTTATCATTATTAAATACTTTATCAATTCTTGTTTTCTCTACGTTTAACATTTTTCCCCAAAGCGGAAGAATAGCTTGGAACTTTCTGTCTCTTCCTTGCTTTGCAGAACCACCCGCAGAATCTCCCTCGACAAGATAAAGTTCTGTTCTACCGGTATTCTTTTCTGAACAATCAGCAAGTTTACCAGGTAAAGACATAGATTCTAGTGCACTTTTTCTCTTAACTAATTCACGAGCTTTTCTCGCAGCCTCACGAGCACGAGCTGAAGTTAAACATTCATTTAATATAGCCTTAGAAATCGCGGGATTTTCCTCCAAGAAAGCAGAGAATTTATCATTCATAACACCTTCTACAAGTCCTCTAATTTCGCTATTTCCAAGTTTTGTCTTAGTTTGTCCTTCAAATTCAGGGTTTGTAAGTTTTACGCTTATTATAGCAGATAATCCTTCTCTTACATCGTCACCCATTAAGTTTTTATCAGAGTCCTTAAGTAGATTATACTTTCTAGCATAGTCATTTAAAACCTTTGTAAGAGCAGTCTTGAAACCAACTAAATGAGTTCCGCCTTCAACTGTATTAATATTGTTTGCGAAAGTAAATATGTTCTCAGCATATCCATCTGTATATTGCATAGCTATTTCAACATTAGCATCTTCACGTTCAGCATAAAAGTACATTGGCTTTTCATGTAAAGGAGTTTTTCCCTTGTTTATATACTCAACAAATGATATTATTCCACCTTCATAATGGAAAACCTTTTCATATATCTTTCCTTCATCGTCAACAGTTCTTTCATCTCTAACAACGATTTTTACACCTCTAGTTAAAAATGCAAGTTCTCTTAAACGTTGAATTAATGTATCAGTAACAAATACAGTATCCTCGAAAATTTCAGGGTCCGGTTTAAAATGAACCTTTGTTCCATGAGCTGTTGTATCACCAATAACTTCTAACTTAGTAATAGGCTTACCTCTTTCATATCTTTGTTTGTAGATCTTTCCGTCTTTAAATACTTCAACCTCTACCCATTCAGAAAGAGCGTTAACAACAGAAGCACCAACTCCATGTAATCCACCTGAAACTTTATATCCGTCTCCGCCAAACTTTCCACCTGCGTGTAATATAGTATAAACAACTTCAACAGTAGGTATTCCCATTTTTGGATGTATTCCAACAGGTATACCACGTCCATTATCTAAAACTGTAACAGAATTATCAGTATGAATAGTAACATCTACTGTATCACAGAATCCAGCCAAAGCCTCATCAATACTGTTATCTACAATTTCATAAACCAAGTGATGCAAACCACGAAGTGAAGTAGAACCTATATACATACCAGGTCTTTTTCTTACAGCCTCTAATCCTTCTAAGACTTGAATTTGAGACTCATCATAATGGTTTTCAGCTTCCTTTGCAAATTCTTCGCTCATCTTCTCTTCTTCAAAAATATCTTCACTCATTTAATTCATTCCTTTCTAACCTTACATATCAAATTGATTCTCTCCGGAAGTTTCCGAACGTTTTAATAATGTAACGGAAGATATATTAGTTAAATAAACTTTATCTTTATTTTTCTTTCTAACTATAACAAAAGTCTTAGGGATATCCGAGCATATAGTTTCTACGATTCCCATTTCTTCTGCTTTTTTTAAGTATATTTGAGTGTTTTTAGAAACACTCGCCGTATCCAAATTACAAACAGCAACAATATCCTTCTGATTTACATATACATCATTACCTAAATGCAAAAACATAATATTCACCCACATGCCTTAGATTACAGTTAGATAATATCATTAATGCATTTAATAGTCAAACATTTTACACTTTATTTTTCAAAAAATAGTTGCTAAAATGTATCCTCATTCTTAGTTAACACAATATTATTCATTCCATTATAAATGTTGTTTATTTGTGGCTTTAGTTGTTCGCCAAAGTCCTTTGTATAAAACACTGTAGACGTTTCAAAATACAAACCTAGCATTGGTAATTTATCAAACAAAATACTTTGCATTTTATCAAAATACTCTAGTTGTTTGCTCTCTAATATTTCATGCTTTGCAAGATAAACCAAATAATCATATTCTTCATCCTTAAATCCGAAAACATTATTTCCCGAGTTACTTTCAAAGTTGTATAAAAATTCCGGATAGTCTGTAATTGACCAATCAGTAATAGCCAAATCATATTCGTATGCTTTAACGGCAGTATTATATTCCTCTCCTGCTTTCGCAACAACATTTATTTTTATACCTATTTTATCCAAATCATTCTTTATATACTCAGCCTTATTGCTCATACCTTTAGCATCACTATTTATAAGTAAACTAAACTCTAACTTATTCCCATCTTTGCTTCTAACAGAATTCCTTTGCTCCCAACCCGAATTCGTTAATAAATCTTGTGCTCTTTCAGGATTAAAAGCATATTTTTTCATACTCTTTGAATACAAATATGAATTAGGATTAATAGGCAAATCAGAGTATATTCCATAACCATATAGTTCTTTTTCAATAATATAATCTCTATTAATCGCGAGTATCATCGCTTGCCTTATAACATTGTCTTTTAGCACCTCATTTTGAGGATTAAATGTTATTCCTTCAAAGACACTTGTTACATATTTAGAATTATTATACGCACTTCTTCCGTAAGCTCCAACTTCGGTATTAGTATCAGCAATATCTATTTCACCAAGTTTTAGTAAGTCAAAACCGGGTCTTGTTTTTGCAATAATCTTCACATCAATATCTTTAATATTTCCTACCGACTGGTCGTAATAATTCTTATTGTATTTTAATGAGATAAGCTCTTTATTATTCGTAATAACTTCGTAAGGACCTGTTCCGACATATCTTGACTCAGTAGTAAAATCCGACTTCTTATAAAACTTCTCACACAATATTGGGAAATTCAACTTTTCCGGCAAAAAATTATCATAGTCGTTTAGTTCTATTTTTATTTTGTAATCAGACAAAATCTCAACGCTTTTAATAATTTTTATATTATGGTTTGTTGCGGACGGAGGACGCTTTAATTTGTTTATTAAAATGATAGATGGCATTTAAAAAATAATTTATAAAGTATTTTAATGCAAACAAATTTTATTTTAAGATGCATTATATGACTCGTTTATTAATTATATAAAAACTTAAATATAAGATTTAAATCTATTTTAAATATAATTATTTTGACATTTTTTACAATTTATTTATAATTATTTTGTATTATTAAATTTGGAGTATTAATTATGGCAGTTTTAATTTGCGGAGGAGCGGGTTATAT
>CAKSUD010000045.1 GCA_934500865.1 uncultured Clostridia bacterium
CACAATATTGGGAAATTCAACTTTTCCGGCAAAAAATTATCATAATCGTTTAGTTCTATTTTTATTCTGTAATCAGACAAAATCTCAACACTTTTAATATTTTGTATATTATACATATAATACGATTGTTCGCCTAATTCTCTTATTTTTTTAATAGTAAAATCAACATCAGACGCTGTAAACTTTTCACCATTATGGAAATAAACATCATCTCTTAATGTAACTTCCCATTCCAAATTATCATCTGTTAGGATTAATTTAGCAAGTTGAGGTTCAGCTTTTAATTCATCATTTTTCTTAGTAAGTCCCTCAAAAACAAGATTACATACTTCGTGTACATACTTATTCTTAGAAATTAAAGATAAATAATAATCAGGTTCAATCATCAAAATATTAATCTTTTCGTTTGGCTGTTCAACTTTCGTTTTTAACTCAGGCTGGACTTTATCTTTATTAATAAATAAAACCGTTAGACAGCTTATACATATAAATATAATAGCAGACAAAGCTATAAATTTTGCTTTCATATAAACATTTCCTTTCTCACAAAGTCACCATCTTATAATATAATTTATACGAAAAAATTTCAAGAATATTATGAACTTTTTATGCAAAAAAGAAAGACTTTGAAAACTCAAAGTCTTTCTTTAAATACATTTTCTACGCACCAGGAATAATTTCCATAAACTTAGTCGCTAATCCAAAATAAATTATAACTGTACACATATCTACAATAGTCGTAATAATCGGGGCAGCCATCATAGCAGGATCTAGGTGGCAAGCCTTAGCAAGAATAGGAAGTGTTGCTCCAAGTACCTTAGCAATAATAACTGTACACATTAATGTCAAACCTACAACAATCATAAGTTGAGCCATTATTGGTTCACTATTATACATTAGCTTAATTCTAATAATATTTGCCAATACCAACACAACACCAACCATCAAAGCTATTCCTATTTCTTTGGCAATAACCTTAAAAACATCCTTTACATGAATCTCATCTAACGCAAGACCACGAATAATCATAGTAGAGCTTTGTGCTCCACAGTTTCCGCCGGTATCCATTAACATAGGCAAAAATGCTACAAGCAACGGAACAGCTGCGAACGCATTTTGGTAATTAGTAATAATAGTTCCGGTAATAGCAGCAGACAATGTCAAAATCAATAACCAAAGCACTCTGTTTTTTGCTTGTTTCCAAACAGGAGTCTTAAAGTAGGTATCATCATTAGTCTGCATAGCTGCCATTTTTGTAAAGTCTTCTGTATTCTCTTCTTGGATAACATCGACAGCATCATCGACAGTAATAATTCCGACCAATCTAAGCTCTTTATCTACAACAGGCATAGCAATAAAGTCATATTTTTCAAACTTTCTAGCCACAACCTCTTTATCTTCTAGCGTTGTAGCATAAATAATGTTAGTCTTCATTATATCGCCAAGCATCGTATTTTTTTCTGCAAGCAATAAATCTTTTACAGTAACTATTCCAAGTAATTTACGATTTTTATTAGTAACATAGCAAGTATAAATAGTTTCTTTATCTACACCGGTTTTTCTTATCTTGTCAAAAGCATCTTCAACTGTCATATCCTTTTTCAAATCAACATATTCAACAGTCATAATGCTTCCGGCACTATCTTTAGGATACTTAAGCACCTCATTTATCATATTACGAGTAGCAGAATCGGTATACTTTAAAATTCTGTTAACAACATTTGCAGGCATCTCTTCAATTATGTCTACAACATCATCTAAATACAACTCGTCAACAATTGCTTTTAATTCCTTATCATTAAAAGCTGAAATAAGTAACTCTTGATTGTCACTATCCATTTCTACGAAAGTTTCAGCCGCTAAATCTTTCGAAAGCAATCTAAATGTTAAAATTAAATCCTCGTTAGAAAGACCACTTAACATAGACGCAACATCCATCGGACTAATATCATTTAACAAAAGTTTTAGCTCTGAAAATCTCTTTTCCTTTAATAATTGCATTGCTTTTTCCTTCATATTAGTCACTCCTTTAATTTAATTTTTAGGAATGAAACACAAAGTCCAAAACACCAAAGTATATATTAATTCAAAGAATGGGCACAAAAATAAATTCCTGAAGTATAAAAATAAGTCACGAGCTTATTTGTAAAATGTCCATTCTTCGTACTTCGGGGGACAGGTTTCATATCATTATTAGTTTCCGTACCCATACTTTTCACCTCTTTCTATTTAACATCCACATAACATAATACGCCATTTTTCGCAAAATGTCAATTGTTTTTTTGATTATTCGGAATGTTTACAGATTGCATAATCGAGCCATTTATCAACATTTAATTTATGCTGGTAATTTTCTATTTATTGGTAGTTATAGCAATTGCTTAAATAGCAAAAAAGAGACTGCTAAAATTTTAACAGTCCCCTCTTTACTACATATTTCCTACTACATCTCCAACCTTAATAGCTATATTAAATCTATCATTCAATAAAGTAGTTTCTTTAACTTTACTTTTATAAGAATTTTCAGCATTCATAACAGACAACTCAGAACCAAGATAAGAATTTTTAGATATTAGTCCAACTTTAAACATAACCTTAGCCTGTTCATATTGTGTTCTTGCTCTGTTTAATTCTTCTTTAGCTATTTTTACTTCACTTTCTTTGTCCTTAACTTGATTATATAGAATTCTTAAGTTCTCCTTGATATAATTTATATCATTATTTAATCTAAATTCAGCATCACTATAATCATCTTTAGCCTTTTTCTTATCATCTCTTAGCATAAAACTTGTTTTAGTAGCAAGTATATATTGATTCTCTTTTTGTTGATATTTAAGTTTAGCAGATAATACAGAATTATTAGTTTCAAGCGAATCCTCAATTGTTTTCTCTAAATCTTCAACTGTAAGTTCCTTTTCAACATATTCAGGTCTCTTGATAAGTAATTCTTCAGTAACATTAAATCCCATAATTTGCTTTAATGAAATTTTTAATGTCTCCAAACTCTTTTTTATACTCTCTAATTGCAAACGTGACGTTTCCAAAGTAGATTTCACACTTTCCAAGTCATTCTTTGTAATCATATTAAGGCTAAACTTAACCTCAGCAATTTGCACATCATTTTCTTGCTTTAATATAGACTTATTAAGTAACTCTATATTATCTTCAAGCTCAAATATGCTATAAATCATATTCTTTACAGAATACTCTATTTTTTGCTTTGCCCCTTCTCTTCCTGACAAAAAGCTATTATATTGTAATTCTGAAATTTTCATCATATAGCCCCAGCATGTAAGATACTCATTTTCATCTTCAAAAGAATATCCACCACTTCTAACTTTATTCTTCCACTTTCTGTATTCATCTTTTGCATCATCGTACAACTCTTTTTGGTCTTTTACAGTTTTCTCCAAATCCACAATTGTAGAATTGTGTTTTAGTGCATATTCAACTGCTTGTTCCATAGTCATATAATTATCTTGAGTAGTTGTAACTTCTTCTGCTATACAAACTGAGCAAAGTAAACAAAAAGTTACAACAAGACTTATAATTCTCTTCATAAAAACCTCCCCCTTCTCTATTCATATCTAAGTGACTCGACAGGGTCTAAATCAGCAGCCTTTTTAGCCGGATACACTCCAAAGAACACGCCACATAGCACAGCAACTCCTATTGAAACTAAAATTATAGATGGTGAAATCAAATCAGTCGGGCTGCAATTAGCAATAGTTGCAAGTGGGAAACTAGGAATTATTCCCATTATTATTCCAACCAATCCACTCATAGACGTAAGTAATACAGCCTCCACTAAGAATTGAATAATAATATCTTTCTTTTGTGCTCCAATTGCTTTTCTTATACCAATTTCACGTGTTCTTTCAGTAACGGCAACAAGCATAATATTCATAATACCAATTCCACCAACGATAAGTGAAATTGCACCAATTGCAAGAATTGCAATTTGGATAACATTGATAACACTATTTACTGTATCTTGCATTTGTTGAGAGCTTGTAAAAGTATATTTATCCTCTGTGTTATGTAATAACTCAAGATACCTTTTTGCTTTATCTGCTATATCTTTTGAATCTGCATCTTTTGGGAAAACAATTTCTATCTCGTCAATTGTATTTTTTTGATAAAAGTTTTGGTATGTAGTATACGGAATAATAAGCATACCTGGTACATTATCCGACAGTTCATCTGTTGTCATATCTATTCCTATGTCAAAATCAATTGTACCAACAATAGTAAGTGCCTTGCTTCCATACTTTTCATCTTGTATAATAACCTTTTTTCCTATCGGATTAAAATTTCCGAATAATCCTTTAACACACATCTCAGGAATAATAGCAACACTAGCTGAACAATCAACATCGTTTTGAGTGAGTAATCTTCCATTGGTAAGGTCCATTGGCCTCGTATTAAAAACTTCTGGCAAAGCCCCCATTATAATTCCAATTTTCGACTTATCTCCATAGTTTACGAATGTGCTTCCTGTTTGATTAGAACCATAATATTGAACAGTAGTTGCTTCCTCTATATTCTCTTTTAAATATTCAACATCTCTTAGCGTAAATTTATCCGACTCTTCAATGTTAGCAGTTACAGAAGGCGCAATATTAATAATATTTGCACCAAGTTTTCCAAATAATCCGTTGATATATGCTTTTCCCGCATTACCGGCCGAGAAAATCATAATAACTGAAGAAACGCCTATGACAACACCTAGCATTGTAAGGAAAGTACGCATTTTATTCGATTTTATACTATCTATTGCTTGCGAAAATACCTCCAAAAACAACTGTATCATCTACCTTTCTTCTGTAACCTTTAATCCGTCTGTATATGAAGATTTTATTGTTTTAACAATTTTATCTCCTTCATTAATACCTGATTTAACTTCTAATACTTCATCAGAATGAATTCCTGTCTCTATATTAACAGACTTAAGCATTCCATTTTCTATTTTATATACTAAAATGTTACCATCTTTATCCTCATTAAAGCTTGAAACAGGTATTGTCATTGTATCTTCACTCTTTGCAGACACAACATCACAAGTAACGTTCAAACCGCTTTTTAACAAATTCTCTTCACTATCTACATTAACAATAACTTCAATTGTAGTTTGTGAACTTGTATAGCTAACTACAGTAGATGCAATAGGAGCAATACTCTTTATATGCCCTTCATAAGTATAGCCTTCAAAAGCATCACCTGTGATATATACTTTTTGTCCAACAGCTAAATTTTTAACTGTAAATTCTTTAACAGCACATTTAATCTCCAAGTTATTATTATTTACAACTTTATATATAGGCGCTGTCGCACCGGCATAAGCACCTTCTGACATCGTTATAGAACTAACAATTCCATCAGCAGGGCTATACATAGCAGTGTTTAATTTAGAAATTTGTTTTTCAAATTCTTTAATATTAATACTTGCAAGTTCAATATTTTTCTTTAATGTATCAATGTCATATGTAATACCTGTTGTTGAAAGTGTAAGTCCTGCTTTAGCATTATCATAAGCAGTTTTTGCATTATCATATTCAACTTTAGAAATTGCTCCTACTTCGTACAAAGCTTCAGCTCTTTCAAACGCATCTTTAGCAGCCTGTGTCGAATTTTCAGTTGCAACTAGTGATAGCATACCATTATCATCACTAATTGTAGCTTTTTTATAATTTAGTTCCAAAATTTCTTTGTTCAACTTTAATGTTTCTAAGTTAGAATACATAGAGTCCATATCAAACTCTACAATTTTTTGTCCTTTTTTAACCTCATCATTTTCATCAACTAAAATCTTTTTTACTTTTACATTTGTTTCTATGTAAACATTATTCTCATCTTTTTCTTTAACTGTACCAGATATGGAAACCAAAGATTCCACATCTCCTCTAGTTACGGCAACTGTCTCAACAGTAGGTAAAATGCCACCTTTACTTCCGACAATAAAGAAGAAAATTATAACCAAAACAACAGCAACAATAAATATGTATCTTTTCTTAAATTTAAACTTCATTATAAAGTCCTCCTATTCTTGTTAATCTCATCTGAAATAATATTTCCATCTTTAAACACAACAATCCTTTTAGCAAATGCTGCTATATCTGGTTCGTGAGTAACCAAAACAATAGTTACACCCTCGTTATTAAGTTGTGTAAAGAATCCCATTATTTCATCTCCAACCTTACTATCCAAGTTACCGGTAGGTTCATCCGCCAAAATCATTTTTGGATTATTGACTAATGACCTTGCGATAGCAACCCTTTGTTTTTGACCACCTGAGATTTCGTTAGGCTTATGATCCATTCTTTCACCAAGTCCAACACGCTCTAAGGCAATTTCAGCTCTCTTTTTTCTTTCAGCCCTTCCAACACCGGCATACATCATAGGCAATTCTACATTTTTTAAAATATCTATTTTAGGAAGTAAATTAAATGACTGGAATACAAAACCTATTTTCTTATTACGAATAGTAGCAAGTTCACTGGAATTCATCTTAGATACATCTATTCCGTCAAGTTCATATTTACCATGTGTTACTGTATCCAAACATCCTAAAATATTCATAAATGTTGACTTACCAGAACCACTCGCTCCCATAATAGCAACAAATTCAGTTTCCTCAACGTCAAAATTAATGCCTTTTAATGCTTCTACTTGAATTTTTCCGGTATCATAAATTTTTCGCAAATTTTCTACGTGAATTATATTTTTCATATCATACCTTCTTTCTAAATTAACTTCTCAAGTTCGCTCCATACTTCGTCGAAATCTATCTTATCACATGCGGCCCACATAACCGAGCCAAAGAAAATTCTTGCAATAATTAAGCTTCTTAAATTCATATTTTCCTGCATGTATTTCATTACTTTTGTATGAAAATCAATAAACTTTTCTTCTAATTCCTCTTTTAAGTTTATTGGATACTCATTTATTGTTGCAATTATATTTTTTAATTGTTTATTTTTTATAGTGCAAAAATCTAATTTGAGTATTTCATATATTCCACGAAGTTGTTCCTTAACATTATCGTTATTGTCAATTGCTAATTTAACCTTTTCAAACTGTTCATCTGTCTTTATCTCTATAATCTCCGTAAGTAAAGCAACTTTAGACGGAAAATAATTATATACAGTTCCAAGACCAATTTTACTTTCAATAGCAATCTTACGCATACTTATATCATCCATATTCTCATTTAGGAACATATTTGTTGCGACTTTTAAGATTTCTTCTCTCACGTTGTCAATTTTCTTAGGCAAAAAACTCACCTCTTTTTATCTGAACATCGTTCATTTTTTTGTGAACTGCGTTCAGTATAGCAAAAAAAATTTTTACTGTCAATAGAAAAAGTGCTAAGTTTTGCACTCAGCACTTTTTTAAAGTCAGCTCTTTGGAGGAATTGCCAAAGTAATGTGATATGGTTCACATGAAAGCCTAGGCACCCCTCGGTATTTTCTTTCTACAGTCCTTTTTAAAATATTTTCAAAATCACTTTCAAAAAATATCACATCGTAGTCAAATATACCATATATATTCATAGTATTATTTGGATAATAACTTTCGCTACCATATTCATATTTCCAGCGTCTATGCCAGTCATCAATTTCACACACCCCGGTCGCACATATTTCTATACCATAAATCCCCCATCCTATGCAAATAGATAGAATTTTTACAGCATTATGTTCTGCGTATGTCATCATATGAGAATCTAATGTCCTATTTAGCTTATACGCTCTCATAAATTCATACAAAGTATCTTTACCATATAAAAGCACTTGCTTAAACGGCTTTGAAACTGGACAAATATACTCATAGTCTTCAGACTCATCTTCTTTTGCTGCGGCGAACTTCGTAACCCAAAATCCAGTAAGTTCTTTGTCACCGAAAGTAAATGCCGGATGAGGCTTAAATCCGCCAGAAGTATCGTCTATTATACCATTACTAAATTTAATTGAATATGAATCATTATTATGCTTATACGTGTATCTCGGAATCCAGACATAAAGGCTTCCATCTTCAGTTTCTGCATTTGCCCATTTCCTTTTTCCTTTTTCGTAGATATAATCCCACTCGCTTACCGTAGTTCTCTCCCATCCATAGTTCTCATCGCTTATAGGGTACTTACCTGTAAAGTTTACCGCATACATTCCTTCTCCGAGTACGGGTGCGTTCCAAGTTCTTTCCATGATTTCTTCCTCCATAAATAATTATTTTTGGATATGCGATTTGAATTTACCGTAACATTATATATCCACCTCGAATATTTGTCAATAAATTATGTAGTTTAGCGCTGCATGTATAGAAAAAAGTGCCGAGTTTTACACTCAGCACTTTTTTAGTCAGTTCTTTGGAGGAATTGACAAAACTATACGATATGTTATATAGTCCCATTCCTCAGCTAGGCGCTTAGGAACTCCTCTGTATTTTTCTTCTACTTCCATTCCTACACTCATATCAGCCTCTCTTCTAAAATACTTTCTAAAACAATCGTAGTCATACACGCCAAAATGATTGTGCGTATTACTCATAAACGCGCCGTCGTAAGTGCCATACTTCCAAATTTCCTCATTATGCCAATCTTCAAATCTACCCACGCCAGTCTGTGGTAATAATCTACCCTCACCTAGTAAGTCAAAAAATCCTGCGTTAATAGATAAAATTCCCAACGCTAAATCTTCTTCACATTTCATCATATGAGAATTTAGGGTCCTATTTAGATTGTATGCTCTCATAAACTCATATGAAATATTACTTTCTGCATACCCCAGCTTCATCTTAAATGGCTTTGAAACAAGCTGCATATTCTTATAGTCTTGAGTAATATCATCTGCTGCTGCTTGAAATTTTGAGACCCAAAATCCAGTAAGTTCTTTGTCACCGAAAGTAAACGCCGGATGGGGCTTAAATCCGCCAGAAGTGTCGTCTATTATACCTTTACTAAATTTAATTGAATATGAATCATTATTATGCCTATACATATATCTTGGAATCCAAACATAAAGGCTTCCATCTTCAGTTTCTGCATTTGCCCATTTCATTTTTCTTTTTTCATAGTTATAATCCCATTCGCTTACCGTAGTTCTCTCCCATCCATAGTTCACATCACTTATAGGATAATCGCCTTCAAATTTTACCGGATAATTATCTGTAAAGTCTACCAAATGCGGTTCTGTAAAGTTTACCGGATACATGCCTTCTCCGAGTACGGGTGCGTTCCAGGTCCTTTTCATGATTTCTTCCTCCATAAATAATTATTTTTGGATATGCGATTTGAATTTACCGTAATATTATATATCCACTCCAAACATTTGTCAACGGATTATGCAATTCAACAATTTTTCACTAATCATCACCATCGCCCCAGTCAAGTTGATTTTATAAAACATAGTAATACTTGTCAATTGAATAAATTTAAAACACAAAACCACCTGTAACACAATAATTGTATTACAGGTGGTTTTAACTTATTCTTTCACAATAACAGTCCCATCATTTTCTACTTCTCTAATATTTATAATGGTAATCTTATTTTCTTCATTTACATATAAGTCGTATATAATTGTTTTTAATGCAGGTTTTTCTGTTTCCCAACTGCGCATATAAGAAAATTTAACTGTACAATTTCCTTTCCCAACACCGGTTATAACGAATTTATACTTCCCACCGGTACCAACAATGTTCTTATCTACATTTTCAGGCACATACTCACTTTCAACTTTAACAACTTCAGGGTCAGACTCAATAATTCCCCAGTCGTACCCGGTTGTAGGGTTACCGTCAAGTTCAAATTCAACTTTATCAAGGTTTGCACCAGATAAGTCTATTTTTACAATTCCGTTAGGACCTGTATATGGAATTTCTGCCGCAGGCACTCCTAAGGCATAATACGTTATTTGATAACGATTAAAATATAGTAAAAGAGTATCATCAAACAATTCAAATTCTACATTATGAATCTCATTTTCTAAGTTTTTCTTTATTTCATCTACATCTGTTTCTGCATCTTCACTAAGCACATATTCAAACCATTGTTCAAAAGCATTTCTTACAATGGAGTCTACTTTATCTTGGTCACAATCAAATATATCTTGTAAAGATAATTCTTTCTCTAATATCATCTGAAAGCTTCGAGACTCCAAATACGTATTAGGGTGAGGCCCAAGAGTATTAGCATAATCATGTGTAGTAATGGATAGCATATTGTTTCTGTTAAGTGTAACGTCATAAGATAAGCTAAACGCTATAGGAGTAAAGTATTCCTTACTCATTTGTGAATATACATCTTTAGCGTCCTCAGTCCATTCTTCCTCCATCGTCTTTACATAGTTTTCAGCATTTTCTTTATATTCTTTATTAATGTACGCGCAAAAAGCATTATTATCTTCATTCTCAATTACAGGATATGCACAATCAATACTCATAATCATTGTGCCATCATCAGCTTTTATGACTCTTACAATATTTTCTGTTCTAATCTTATATTGGCCTTGCTTTGGCGAAATAGTAACAGTTCTCGTATCGCCATTCCACTTCACTTTACAGTCAAGTGCCTCAGAAACGGCTCTAAGAGGAACTAAAGTTCTTCCATCTACAATCTTAGGAGCTACATCTAAGCCTGTTGTCTTACCATTTATCCCCATATCATATTGACCAATTCTAAGATTAATTAAATCTGAACCGTGCCAAGCAGATACTAACATTCCTTCTCTATCCTCTTGGTATGATACAGAACATCCAAGTTCCTCAAAAATCTTTCTAAACGGCACTAATGTTCTGCCGTCCTCGATAATTGGATTAACATCAAAATCCAATGTTCTGCCATCTAATTTTACAATGACATCATCAGGATTACTGCCTGTTGCAAAAGCAGAATTGCAAGACAAAAGCATCATTGCACTTAAAATCCCACAACTTACATTCTTTAATCTCATAAAAATCCTCCTCTTTCGTTCAACATCTGTCTAACACAATAATTTTACAATTACTAAATAAATAAGTCAACAATCTTTGTTAAAAAGCATATAGAATATAATTCCAAAAAAACAGGTTGCAAAAACTAAGATAAACTTTTTAACAACCTGTCTTTTTTCTAATTTATTGCCGAAACCAATAAGATAGTTGCCCCAATATATAATGCCATTAAAATGGCTACAATTGAAAGAATAACTATATTAACTATCTTTAAAGACTTACATTTACCTTTAATGCTCACAAACACTATTCCGAATATAGCTAAAGCTAAAAATAATATTGCCATCCATAGTTCCATATTAAACACTCTCCATTTTTAACCTAATGTTTCATCCTCGTCTTCTTCATTACCATCAAAACTCATATCGTCATCAAGGTCTTCTCCCAAATCCATATCATCATCGTCATCATCTTCATTAGTTAAACTAGCACCTGTAACATCATTATCTGCATAGTAATCATACTCAGAAAGATATGTTATTTCTCCCATTTCATTAAGCTTATATGAAAATCGCGTGTTGTACACAAACTCATTATTCTTTACACCGGCTTTCCACCATTCTTCATAAAACTCTTTAGCATCAAAATACTGAGTTACACTTCTTGCCCCAACAACACCAAAAGTTTGTGCCTCGCCATAAAACTCCTCGGCTAAAGGCAATATGTAACTAGCAGCATTTGCCTCTTGAGATGTATAAACATCAATACAATACCTATCATCATCGCTACGAAGCATCTGGTAAACTGATAAATACTCTACACCCTCCAAGTCTGACTCGGATATATTACTTATGTCATTTGCACTTATAACGTCATTCCCACAAGCAGTAAACGTCAAACAAAGAACAAATAGCATACTAAAAACAATTATTTTCTTTTTCATATTTTTTCTCCTTTTTATAAAAGTTCATCAATATCATTTACTACCAATATATTAATTGAAAAATCTTTTTCAGCATCGTCCACTTTTAATTTTCCGGTTACTGTCGTTTCGCCAGCCGAAACAGCGGTTATTGTGTCCCCATCAACAGAAATAATAGAACTGTCCTCCGAGGTTGCAGTAATTGTGTAAGGTAAATTCCAAGGCAACTTTGCAACTAGTTTTTCAGAATTTCCAACAACAAGTAAGGTACCATTCTCAGTCTCAACACTCGCTACTTGGATAGGCTCGTCAAAAATAGTTACCAAATCCGTAAGCTCTACATCATCTTCTCCTTCGCCCTCTGAGAAATTATCGCCAAGTCCGTCATCATCATAGTCCTCATCATATAAATAAGTTTGAGCCTCCATCATGCTCTTGGCAGAACCATATATCAAAGAAGTATCCATTCCTTCATCTACACGATAAACCGAAGTCATATCCTTTGCAATAATGAACGGATATTCAGTTCCCAATATATTATCCGTAGCGGTTACAGTATAAAACCAATCTCCAACCAAACTCTCCGGTGGATTTACTGTATATCCTTCTATTCCACCATATAGTCCTGTTGAATCCTCAGATAAATAGCCTAAAATTGTCACAGCTGATTCATCAGAAACCTCTATTCCTTCATTTGTAAATGCATATTTCCCATCCGGAGAAATACTAAGTTCACCGGTATGCGTGATTTCAACACTCTTTAAATCATCAGATATTTGAAGATTAACACTTATAGGATTTTCATCATTTTGGTATGCTATAGTTCCTGAATTATTTTCCGTATGCATAACACCGGAAATTACAGTTTCAATAGCCTCTGCTTCAGACTCACTGCCCTCCATAAGCTTAAGTTCAACAATAACATCATCTTTACCCAAATACTTCATACTAAGAACACCATTACTGTATTCAGAGCTATTCTCTCTTGCATAAGAACCACAAACCTCTTTCCAAAGGCTATTATCTTCTTTATCACCAAAGCAGCCGGTACAACAAATAGCAATCATAAAAAACATAGTCAAAAATTTAAATGTATTTTTCATATTCTATCGCCTCCTTATATGTCAAGATAATAGGTCTTTTGAATAGGACTAGCTCCTGGACAGGAAATCTTTACTGTATAATTACCGGAATAACATCTTAATCCGCCCTTGCTAGGATAAAAATTCCATTTAAACCAACCAGTTTCATTATTTGTCTTTCTAGCCGGTCCGGTATGTTTATATACTAAATCGGAATACTCGTCATATATTTCAATAGTTCCCTTCTTGCCTTTTAAGCTTGAATATTTAACATTAAATACAATAGACTTATTCCCCTGAGTATCATATTTATAATTTGCAGACCCAAAAGATAATTTACCGGCACTATGATTTATAGTATATTTCCAAGTAAATTTTCTGTATGGTCCTGCATATGAACTTGTATACCCACTCATTAAATTAAGTACGAAAGTATACTTACCACCTGGCAATTTAGAATACTTAGCCAAATAATTCTTGTTTAATACACTGTTTTTATTTAACTTACTACCCTTCCAAGTAAAAACCTTCTTACCGGATGAATTAACAACATACGGTTCAACATAGTACTCGTTATCGCCACTATTGTTTGTCATCTTAAAGCTCATTGCATACTTGCCGTCTTTTGTGTAACTATCATTTCTTTTTACATACAATCCAACTTCACTAGATTTTATTGCGTAAGATTGAGTACACAATAAACAGCTACAAATAATAGCCACTGCCATAAACACCTTTTTCATATAAGCCCTCCTTATATTTTTTACACTTCATTATATAATAATAAATTTATAAAAGATAGCTATTATCTATAAATATTTTTG
>CAKSUD010000046.1 GCA_934500865.1 uncultured Clostridia bacterium
AGTAAATTCGAAGAAATTATCTATAATTTTATACATCAATTTCTCATTATCTATTTTCTCGTTAGTAATCCTCAAGAATGACGTAGAATTTTCAACATCTATGTTATCAATATTCGTATTTATACCTATACCAATAATGACTCTATCTCCCACTCTTTCACACAAAATCCCCGCAACCTTCTTGCCTTCCAAAATTAAATCATTTGGCCATTTTAATAAAACTCTGTAATTAAAAACTTCCTCACAAGCCTTTCTAACTGCGACACCAATAACAAGAGTGATCATCTCATTAGAAAATTCAGTATCAAAAGAAAACCAAAGTCCGCCACTAGGAGAACTCCAATTTCTGCCAATTCTACCACGTCCGCACTCCTGAACTTCTGCTCGCACTATAACGTCCTTTTTATTCTCTTTGAGTCGTTCTTTTACATACGATTGTGTAGAATCGACACTCCTTAGAAAAATGTAATTCATATTAAACCTACTCCATCTTAAAATTATAACCCAGTTTTTCTAACTTATTAATTATATCCTCAATCGGTAATCCCATAACATTATTAAAATCCTCGGGTAATACCTTTGCTCTATCTCGCAAATTACCATCTATACAGTATCCACCGGCATATGTGTATGTAAGCTTGTCACGAACCAATTCATCTTGTATAGACATTGGGATTTCATCCATTTTAACCTCAGAAATTTTACAGAAGTTATCTTCATAATCTCCGTCAATTATACAAACCCCTGTCAAACAGTAATGAACTGTACCGGATAGCATACTAAAAATTCTTCTCGCATCCTTTTCATCTTTAGGTTTCTCTAACTTTTCATTCTTATAAAATGCAATTGTATCCGCTCCTATTATAACAGCATTTTCTTTATCGCATCTAGCTCCTCTGGCCTTCGCATGGGATAGCATAAGAACATAATCACGAGCCTTCTCTAGAGAATCAACATTACCGAACTTCTCCTTTAACTCTTCCTCCGGTGCATCGCTAGAAGTAGCGATAAACTTAAGCCCGGCTCTATTCATAATCTTTGCACGAGACAAAGAAGTAGACGCTAAAATTAAAACCTTATCAGACATATATTTTCCCTCCGAATTTATCTTACCATATTAGTTTCTAAATAGCTATATTTTAATTTAATACAAAAAATAAGTTGTATAATCAACCAACAATTATACAACTTATTTGCTAATTAAAAGCCTTAATTTAGAATAGTTAAATTTTTCATTCCTAGAAGCTTCTACTGCTTCCGCCACCGCCAGAACTTCCTCCACCACCGGAAAACCCGCCACCAGAACTTCCTCCACCACCAAAGGAACCTCCACCAGCTGTCTTAGGTATACTAACAAAATATATTTCACCACATTCTTTGCATTTTGAATATCTGCCTTTTCCATATGTAGCCCTAATAAACCTTCTGCCACCACATTTCCTACACTTCTTTATATTTTTTTCCATCAAATGTTCCATGATTAACACTATATATAAAGGGAAAAACATCATTATTACTGCAAATATAAAATTAGAACAAATCACGCCAATAAATGGTGCTACAACTGTCATTATAAAGGAAAAAGTATAAGGTTTACTCAAAGCTTCTTCTATCCTTTTATTTTTTAGTTTCAGTTCCTCTGTCATATCCATTTCATTTTTTCCATTAAAATATTCATTGAATATTTTTTTATTTCTTTTTTCTAAATATGCCATAATAAGGTACCAAAACGCAAACAATATTAATTGTAACATTATTATTTGAATTATACTAAAAAAGAATTCCTTTACTATGCCTAAAAAATTATTATCCTTATTGCCTTCAATGATTAAGTCCCCATTAATTACATCTATAACGGCTTGGCATCCATTTTTTAATCCTTCGGAGAAATTATTTTCTTTATAATACGGTATCATATATTCATCTTGGATTCGCCCGGTTTTCCCATCTGTTAAAATACCTTCTAAACCATAGCCAACTTCTATTCTGCTTTGTCTATCTCCCACAGATAATAAAAGTAAAACACCATCGTTTTTTTCCTTACTCCCAATTCCCCATGTGTTAAAAAGTTTGTTTGAATATTCTTCTAAAGTACTACCTTCTAACGAGTTTATTGTTACAACTACCACTTGTGTACTATTTCCGCTATTTTCATATAATGTTTTTGCCATATTAAATATATCTTGTTCGTCTTCGGCAGAAATAACATTTGCAAAGTCATTTACAAAAAAATCATTCGTAGGATTAGGAATCTTTATTTGTGCAAATGAAGTATTAAAAATAAATATAACTAATATAACAAAACTTATAATTCTTTTCATTTTTACTCCTTTACTGAAACACTACATTTAGGTCACTTAAGATATACCTTCACTTGTCTAAAAATAAGTTTCACTTAAAAAATAAACATATTTCAACTCAACTTAATCCTCATACTTTATCGCTGTACTATTCCAGTGTACCATATCCTCCAAAAAATCACAATGCTCTATATATTTTTATTTATTGGTGTAAGCTTTAATAAGCTAAAGTTAGCTTATTAAATTTTATTGACCAAAAAGAACCGTCCCTAATGGTCAGGCAAAAAAATAGAGAGTATCGCTACTCTCCACTTTTTATGCAAAAACTATTTGCAAGAATCTTTTAATGCTTTTCCAGCCTTGAAAACAGGAGCCTTTGAAGCAGAAATCTTGATAGTTTCTTTTGTTCTAGGATTAATACCTGTTCTAGCAGCTCTCTGGCGTACTTCAAATGTACCAAATCCTACTAATTGGATTTTTTCTCCTTTTTTAAGTGATGTTTGAACTGATTCGATAAATGCGTTTAATGCACTTTCAGAATCCTTCTTTGTTAAGTTGCTCTTTGCTGCGATCATAGAAACTAAATCTGATTTGTTCATTTTTCCATTCCTCCTATAAAATTTTATTACATTGGTATGTATTACCAACATATTTCAAAGTAATAATTCGCCTCAAGTGGCGAAACTCCTTCTTTTTTTCTAAAAAAATGTTATTTTTCAATGTTTTTTGCCTCTTGCCAATATTTAGAGAAGGTCTCACGGCTGATATTTTCTATCTTTTCACCGTTTTGTTCGCATTTTTCTTCTATAAACTCAAGTCTATGAAGAACCTTTTTAAACGCCTTTGAAAGTGCAACTTCTGAATCAATTTCCATTGCTCTACCCAAAGAAGCTACTGTCATAAGTACATCTCCAAGTTCGTCTTCCATTTTTTCAGGGTTACCTGACTCATAAGCTTCTTTTAGTTCGCCTAGTTCTTCATTTGTCTTTCTAAAATAATCATCAAAAGAATTTGTCCATATATCCGGTTGAATTTTGCTTAACTTTGACATTAACTTATATGCCTTTATAAGTGAAGGAAAATCTTCCGGTATATGCTCTATCTCCTCAATTTTATTTTTAAATTTCTTCTCCTTGTCTTTTTGGTTCTTAAATATGTCATATGCCATATCCGAACCATTAGCTTTGGGTGAATTATCTTCACCTTTATTAAATACATGAGGATGTCTAAAAATCATCTTTTTAGCTATTCCATCTATAACATCATCAATAGTAAATTCTCCATTATCTTTTGCTATTTGTGAATGAAGCATAACTTGAAGTAAAACATCACCTAGTTCTTCACACATACCATCTTTTGATTTAGTGTCTGCCTCATGTATAAACTCATACGACTCCTCAATCAAGTTTTTGCGTATGCTTTCATGGGTTTGTGCTCTATCCCATGGACACCCATTTTCCGAACGCAAAATAGCAATTATCTCTCTAAAATCATTAAAATCATATCTTTCTTTATTTGTATCCATAACTATAACCTCAACTATATAAGCATTTTCTCCATAATTTCAGGGTCAAAACAGTAAGTTAAAACATCTTCTCTTGTAATTCTTCCTTTTTTGAAGAGACCGAGTAATGTTCCGTCCATAGTCTGCATTCCATATCTGTTACCGGTTTGAATTAAATTATCTATTTGATGCGTTTTACCTTCTCTAATTAAATTAGAAATACCATGTGTAACCATCATAACCTCAAACGCAGGTACCATCTTTTCTCCAACCGGGATTAATTGCTGAGTAATAACTGATTGAAGCACAGATGCAAGTTGAACCCTAACTTGTTGCTGCTGATAATCTGTAAATGAATCTACAATTCTATCAATTGTTTTCGCTGCACCCATAGTATGAAGTGTACCAAACACCAAATGTCCGGTTTCAGCAGCTGTAAGCGCTGTGGCAATAGTTTCTTGGTCTCTCATTTCACCTATCATAATTACATCCGGGTCTTCTCTTAATGCTGCACGAAGTGCATTAGCAAACGACTCAGAGTCAATACCGATTTCCCTTTGGTTTACAATTCCTATTTGGTGTTTATGCAAATATTCAATAGGGTCTTCCAAGGTTATAATGTGACAATTTCTTTCCGCATTAATTTTATTAATAAGTGCTGCAAGGGTAGTAGACTTACCAGCACCAGTCGGACCTGTTACCAAAACCAATCCTCTAGTCTTACCGGTAAGCTTTACAACAGATTCCGGAATCTCTAAGTAATTTATATCCGGTATTTCCATCGGAATAGTCCTAATAGCAATAGCGATTGAACCACGTTGCTTAAAAATATTAACCCTAAACCTTCCCATTTTAGCCATTGCAAAAGAGAAGTCAATTTCACCTTTTTTCTCAAATTTCTCACTATAATCATTAATCGCAAAAATTTCCTTGGCTAATGCTAAAGTATCATCCGGCATAAGCTTTTCATCACCAATTCTTAAAAGCTCTCCGCTACACCTTATTACCGGTGGAGTTCCGGGAGTAAGATGTATATCTGATGCTCCATTTTTAATTGCTGTGGATATAATTTGCTCTAACTTCATAAAACACCATTCCTTTTATAATTATTCTTCTATATATGCAATTCTTATCAATTCATCTACAGTAGTCGTTCCGTTTGCAACAAGTTTACTGCAACTTCTCCAAATGGTTGACATACCTTCCCGCATTGCAACAAACTTAATTTCATCGGCAGTAGCCTTTTGAGTAATAAGTTGTCTTATGTTAGGAGTTATTTGTAAAACTTCATACACACCTATTCGTCCCGAATAACCTGTATTATTACAAGCATTGCAACCAATAGGCTTATAAAAATGTACATCCGACTTATCAAATAAATCCAAGCATTCATACTCTTTATCAGACGGTTCATATTCTTGCTTACACTTTGGACAAAGTCTTTTTACCAGTCTCTGAGCAACAATACCTTTTAACGTAGTTGAAATCAAGAATGGCTCTATTCCCATATCAATAAGTCTTCCAACCGCTGATGCCGAATCATTAGTATGCAATGTACTTAAAACCAAGTGGCCGGTTAGAGCCGCTTGAATTGAAATTTCTGCTGTTTCTGTATCACGAATTTCTCCGACCATTATAATATCAGGGTCTTGACGCAAAAAGCTTCTTAACACATTCGCAAAGTCTACCCCTGCCTTATGGTTTACTTGAACCTGGTTAATACCCGGAATAGTAGCTTCGACCGGGTCTTCAACAGTAAGAATATTAACTTCCTCTTTATTAAACTCTCTTAATGTCGCATAAAGAGTAGTAGATTTACCACTACCGGTAGGACCGGTAACAAGTATAATTCCATTAGGGTTCTTTAATATTTCATCATACGCATTTCTATCTTCTTTAAAAAATCCCAAATTATCTATCGACTTTACGAAACCGGTTTTGTCAGTTATTCTCATAACCGTCTTTTCACCGTATGCAGTAGGCATACTTGAAATACGCAAATCGTATTCTGCACCGTCAAGCTTGAAATTAGCTCTTCCGTCTTGAGGACGTCTTCTTTCAGCGATATTCATACCGCCTAATATCTTAACCCTTGTGTTAAGGGCAGGTATAATTCTTAAATCTAAGGAAGATATCTCTTTTAGAGAACCATCCACTCTAAACCTTACTCTTGCTCTTTTCTCATACGGTTCTATGTGAATATCAGACGCTCTTGAACGTATAGCTTGTTCAAGAAGGGAATTAAGCATTTTAGCAATCGGGGAATTATCTGCTGTGCTTTCATCCTTTTCTTCCTCTTCTATATCTTCAATATTGTTTTCCTTCTTAAATTCTTCTGCTGCGTTACTAACAACCTGTTTTCCGAAATATTTATTAATTACAGCAGTTATTTGTCTTTCCGATGCTAAATACACAACCACTTTCATGTTGGTGTAAAGCATAATATCATCTATTGCAATAATATTAGTAGGTTCACTCATAGCAACCTTTAATTTATTATTTTCTATATCAATAGGTACAGCTTTATGCTTTTGGGCTAATGTTTGGCTTATCTTTGTAACTATATTTGCATTAATCTCATAATTCTCTAAATCTACATACTTACAGCCGAGTTTATCCGCTAAAACTTTATACAAAACATTTTCCTTTATAAAACCTTTGTCAATTAAAATTTGACCTACCTTTTGCCCAGTAAGTCTTTGAGTTTCTAGCGCTTCTGAAAGTTGCTCTTCAGTAATTAGCTTTTCTTCAATTAATATTTCACCTATTTTCTTTCGTATTCCGGCCATTTATATCCCCCAAAATTTCACAAATTTAAAAGCCAATAAATCTCAAACTATTTATCGGCTTTTAATAAAATTAGTTAATATTTTTATTGAAAATTATGCTCCCTTATCCCTGTGCTACTAACTACTTTTCCATTATTCAAAATCATATCTACATTTACTACATCAAACCCATATTTCTTCCCAAGCTCCTCCATAGTTTTGAAATTGCCATTTCTATTATTGCCAAACGTAGAATTAGCCCCCATAATAACAAGTTTCACGGAAAGTTTATCAACCAAAACATCCTTTACAAACTTCTCCGGCTCAAGCCTCGCAAATTTCTCATCAAACTTCTCATATATTAAATAGTCAATACCGAACTTTTCAAATGCCTTTGTTTTTTCTTCATTAGTCATAAGTGGGACAAAATTATCTTGATTTAAAACCAGCTTAGGATTTTTCTCAAAAGTATAAATAACACTTTTAAAATTATTTAACTTTGAATAATGCATAAGCTCATCTATTACCTTCTTATGTCCAATATGTAGTCCGTCAAACTTCCCTATCGCAATAGCTGTGTTTTCACTAATATGAACATCCGGGCCATATAAAACTTTCACATTAAATCCCCCCTATTCCTTAAAACTAGAATAAATCCGCCAAAACTCCGTCATTTTCAAAACCATCACTAGAATACCTAGACTCAAACGTAATAAACTTTTCACTGCACCTTTTCATAAGAGCTCTAAGCATAATTGCAATGCTTTTCTTTTGGTTTTCCTCCTCAACTTCCTCAGTGTATATTTCTCCAACCTTCCATGTACTTGTTAGGACATACGGGTTACTAAGTTCCTTCGCACATCTAGGTGTCCAGTGACTACTGGATAATCCAAGCAACAATATAATCTTATGTGAAAGCGAATTAGATAAGTATGTCATAGGAGTACAAAGTATAACAGCATCATCTGTTCCTCTCTCTTCCATATCAAAAATACTCTCAGCAGATTTAACCCCGTTTTTTATCATCTTTAAAAATCCGCTGTTCACATCAATTGTGTTAAATCTCTTAACTGTATGAATAAAATTACTTGCACTATCTATTAATCTTTTTATATCTATAATATCTTCCTCATTCGCACCATAAACCAAAAGGATTTCAATAAATACACGTTGGAAAAACATATCTATATCCATAGGCTCATTTTTTCTGTAATTATTAATCCATTCTCTTATAAAATTATATCTTTTTACATTCGCATATCCAATTCTATCAATCACGCTGTCATCAACTTCCGGGAACTCGGCAAACGGATTTTGACTACATATAACATCAGCAAGCAGTGAACTTCTTATCGGATCAATATCTAAAATCATACTAACCAAAGCCCTCACATCATCCTTTGTCGGAACAATCTCCTCACTAGGATGGCATAAATACGCCAAAGTAATTAGCGCATACACAAACTTGTTGTCAATAAATCTGCTTTTTCTGGCAATATTTGTAACCTTTATATTATATTTTTCTAACTTAGAAGCAAGTACATACTCGGTAACAACATCTGCAAAAGTAGAAACAATGGCGATATCACTTTGAGAATATCCTGACTCGATAAGTTCCACTACCTTGTCTACCACATTCTCTAACATATCCGAGCGTAATACCGCCTCCGGCATTCTTATGACATCAATTCCATTAGGTTTTAGCTTAACATTTTCCTTACCTAAAATGCCGTCAAAAAGCATATTTGAAAACTCTGTCATATACTTATCACATGTATAAGGAGCAGTTTCTATCTTCTCGACTTCGCATTTTGGTAAAAGAACATTTTCAACATACTCCTTGTTGCCACCAAAAATACTGCCATATCCGCCATCAGGATTATATGACATCATAGCACCGTCAACAGAATCAATCAGAGTATTAATAAAATTAATCTCCATAGGAACAGCTTCCTCTAAATTATCTACAATTAAATATTTAATTCTTGACTTTAACGATCTTAGATAATCTTCATCCTTTAGCAATATACTGTTATAAAAATCAACTGCCATTGCAAAATCCATAACTCCACATTCTAAGCATCTTTTTCTATAATCCTCAATTATTTTATCAGCCTCATCAAAAATCGCTTTCTTATCTTCAGTCTTAGCATCTAATGCATTATATAGTCTATAACCTATATCCTTGTAAGATAGCGCCGCTGCCGCCGCCTTAACAAAGTTAGAAGAAATATCAATAGCAATACTGCTGTCTTTATCAATTAAATTAAGGAAAGAATCTTGACTGTTCCTACGCTTTTCAACAAGCATAGAAAGTAAATATTGAGATGTCTCAAAAGTTAAAAAAACAGGTTTTATTGAATGAAACTTTATATCAGGAACACTTCTTAAAATTATTGGATAATAAGTAGTAACTTCCTCCTGCACAAATCCAAAAAAGGACGTACGAAAAATACGTCCCGAAACATTTAGTTCACTCTTTTTTCTCCATTCTAAAGATTGATTTCTATTCATAAGCAAAATTAAAATCTGCTCACTTCTTATCTTCTCTTCATTTATGAGTCTTTCATATTCATTAATTAATCTAGTTGTTTTTCCGGTGCCTGTGCCACCGCTTAATATAACCTTTTTCACATTAATCCGCCTTTAAACATTTTTTTCTTTAATAAATCTCTTAAATATTCCGCCAACAACAGGAAGTCTTACTAATTCATCATTAGAAAACGCTCTAAGTAATAAAATACAAATTCCATAAACTCCACCGCCAACACAAATAGAAATAAGTGTAGAAACTGCATTAGAACTAATAATGCTATGCACTAAATCATATGAGTATGTTACAACTATCCCCATTACTAAAGACGCTACTGCCGGTTTAACAAAGCATTTTACATAGTCTAAATTAAGTTTTATTTGCTTATTTAAGACTATAAAGCTAATTAAAAATGTAATAAGATAACAAATTATCGTACTATATGCCGCACCCATAACATTAATTTCAGGAATAGCAACCAAAATATAATTAAGTAAATACTTAAGAGCTGCGCCTGTAAATAATGCAATTGCCGGTACAGCTACCTTTCCCATTCCCTGCAATGCGCCGGATAGTGTCTGTGCTAACGCAATAAACACAACTGCATATGCACTAACTTTTATATAAAATCCACCAAGAGGTGCTGTTGGGAAAAGCATTTTAATAATCGGATCAGATAAAACAGAAATTCCAACCGCAGCCGGTAGAGTTATTAGTATAGTTGAAAATATAGAAAATGAAATTTTTCTAGCCGCATCATCGTACTTTTTTAAGGCAAAAGCTTTAGACACATTTGGCACTAAGCTTGTCGCATAAACAACATTTAACGCAAGTGGCAAATTAAGTAATGTATCGCTCTTACCTGTAATCATTCCATATAAAATTTTAGCTTCTTCCTCTGTTTTTCCGGCAACCAGTAACCTCGGCATAACCGTAAATAAATTTACAAGTCCTGCAACAGAAGTAATAACTGCACCAAGCATAATTGGAACAGCAAGTCCCACAAGCTTTAGAGATATTGTAGTTCTGCTTTCATTAGACATAAGCTCAGCATTTTTAACGTTTTCAAGCAATGATTTCTGACGTCTTTTATAATAAACATATAGATATGACACACTAACCATTGTACCAATTGTAGAACCAAATGTAGCAGCAGCAGCCATAAGTTGTGCTCTTACATCATCAGTTAATGTCAAGCCAAAAAATCCTGCAAATTCAACAATATGTACTCCTGCAAACCAAGTAAGCCAAATTGTGAAAAAGCACTTTGCAAGTTGATCCAAAATTTGCGAATTAGCTTGTGGTTTCATATCACAAAATCCTTGGAAATAACCACGTATTATAGACGCAATTGCAACAAAAAATATAGATAAAGATAATGACTTTAGAGAATATGCAACACCGGGATTTTTTACCCATCCGGACATAACATCGGCTCCAAAATACATAATTGCAGTTCCAGCTGCACCAATAGTTATAAATAAAAGTAGCGCAGTTTTAAAAATCTTATGTGCGCCCTTGTAATCTTTTAATGCGACTTTTTCAGATACTAACTTTGCAACAGCCGATGGAATACCAACAGTAGATATAGCTAAAATTGCTGTATAAAATTGAAAAGCAGCACCATAGTAGCTATTTCCTATGTCTCCAAACCCATCCATTCCTGTTATTACAACTCTATATATAAAACCTAGTAGTTTAATCACTACTTGGGATATAAACAAAATAACAATTCCCTTAGCAAATGTTTGACTCTTTACCTGTTTCAAAACACCAATCTCCTAATCTAAAATATTTTTCATTATTTCCTCTAATCTCTCAGTTTGATTACTTAAAAATAAATACCCAATTAAAGCCTCAAACGCAGTAGCCTTCTTATAGTCTGCAATGTCGGCATTCTTAGGTATTGTGTTTGGACTGGAATTTCTTCCACGACGTACAATGTTTAACTCCGTATCATTTAATTTTTCAATTATCGAATCTAAAATTTTAGCCTGTGACTTTGCACTAACATACTTGGTAGAAGCACATTTATGAAGTGTATTAGTCTTGACATTCCCCTCACCAATTATGTATGTTCTTACATAAACCTCATAAACTGCATCGCCAATGTAAGCAAGTACAAGCGGATTTAACAGTTCAGGCTTTTTTACTCCAACAAAATCTTGGAACATTACTTACTACTTCCCTTCAATTCTTCTCTGTTTTTATGTAGCATAAGATAAGTATCTTTTAAATTTTCCTCCATCTTAGCTAAAACTTCATCTGCATACTCTAGTGAGCCTTGTTTAATTTCACGAGCAGTTCTTTGAGCATTTATAATAGTCTCATTAGCCTGGTCATATGCTTTTCTTGTAATTTCATTTTCATCAATCATAGAAACTATTCTGGTTTCAGCTTCTTTAATTACGGAAGAAGCCTCTTTTTGGGCTTCAAGCAAAATTCTTTGGCGTTCTTCCTTAACCCACTTAGCTTGTTTAATTTCTTCAGGCAATTTTAATCTTATGTCATTAATTGCGGCAATAAGTTCTTCCCTATTAACCATCGTAGTTCCAAAAATGGTCCAACTTTTTTCAAGTAAATCCTCCATTTTCTCTAGTGAATTAAGAACCTCCATCTAAAAAACCCTCTTTCTTAAAAAATGAAATAACAACTCTTCCATATTTCCTAGTATCATACCTATAAAACATATCTATCTTATCCGGAACATTGTCCGTACTGTCAGTTTCTAAAATAATTACCGAATTTTCATCAGTAATACCGCCCAGCAAACTTATAGCTTCTATTCCCATATCTTTTCCGTACGGCGGATCTAAGAATATAAAATCATACTTTTTATTAAGCTTTTTTATCGCATCTTTATATTCTGACTGATAAACTTTTGAAAATTCATTTGCTCTACATTTATCGATATTCTTTTTAATTATATTTATAGCATCTTTAGACATATCCACAAAATCGCAAAACTTAGCACCACGGCTTATAGATTCTAAGCCTAATGCACCACTTCCCGCAAATAAATCTAGGACATAAGTATCAAAAAACGAATTACCTAAGATGTTAAAAACAGACTCTTTTACTCTATCTAATGTAGGACGCGTATTGTTCCCCTCTAAGGTATATAGTGTGCATCCCTTAAACTTTCCGGCAATAATTCTCATATTCTCCCCCATTCCAATTTAAATATTGGAATAAACCCTAAAGTTCCACATACGTATTCTATAATATTTATATAAAAAGTTCAATAAAAACATAAAAATTAAGCTAAAAAAAGCAAAACGGAATTAGAAATTCTTCATATCATTTAGGTACTTCCAATTGACCACTTGGGACAGGTTTAAAAAGAACAATAACCACAACTCACTTCATAATTGAATTGTGGCTATTGGTTAGTTTGACCAAAAAGGTCCGTCTCTTTTGGTCACTTGTAAGGTCAACTATGGCTTACATCGACAAATTATTCTAGTGGCTTAACCCATATTTTAAGATACACTATTTAAAATTTCCTCTACTTCTTCCCAAGAATTTAGGGTAAAAATTCTATCAATAATAATTTCTTCTACCTTTTCAAGTTTATCTAAAGATAAATTCTCTAGCCTATTTGCTATTTCTTTATTAGTCTTATTTTTAAATTTCTTTTTAAGCAGTTTACTTATTGAATATTTTATTCTTTCAGCCTTACCTTCAGTTATCCCTTCAGCTTTTCCTTCCTTAATCATTTCTATTACCGTATCCGGTAAAAAATCTTCTAAAGTCATTTCTTCATCCTCCTTTATATAAAAATTTTCGTCTATACATTCCTGTATATCTGTATTCTTTATAAAAATTGTTTTCGCCCACTTAGATAATGCCTTTTGTTCTTCTACGGTTAACTTACTCGCTGTTTCTACTAATTCTTTTATCCTTTTTGCTACTTCCGGTGGGTTCTTTGACTTAGTTAGAAAGAATACCGAACTTATTAAATTCGCCGTATTAGTTAATTCTTCGTCAGTATAATTATTTACGTCTATTAAGATATACTCGAAGTTTGGCATATATCTTTTTAGTTCTTTTCTTACCTTAAATAAGCTTTTTAGTTGTCCTACATCCCATTTCTTCTTTCCGGTATATAATACACATGGTATTACTGCAGGTATGTTCTCTTTTTTCATATACTTTCTATATATCTCAAACATATACTCCATTAATCTTAATGGCATTATTTTATCTACTGTGTTTTGGATTTCTAGTAAGAAGAAATATATTTCCTGTCTTTTAAGTTTAATCTTATATATTACGTCCGCTCGTCTTTCCATTAGGTATGTGGTTGTAAACTCTTTGTCTGCTAACTCTATATTTTCTTCATTTACCCAGTCCCCTTCTACGAACGTTTTTACTAATTGTATAAATTGTGACTTTACTTCAAATAAAACCTTAAAGCCTTTATCTCTTTGCCGTA
>CAKSUD010000047.1 GCA_934500865.1 uncultured Clostridia bacterium
AGTAAGTTAACCGTAGAAGAACAAAAGGCACTATCTAAATGGGCGAAAACAATTTTTATAAAGAATACAGATATACAAGAATGTATAGACGAAAATTTTTATATAAAGGAGGACGAAGAGATGACTTTAGAAGATTTTTTACCGGATACAGTAATCGAAATGATTAAGGAAGGAAAGGACGAAGGAAATCTGGATGGAAGATGTAGAGCTAAGTTTGATTCCGTAAATAGATTACTTAAAAAGAAATTCAGAAATGGACTTAATGAAGAAATAATAGGTAAGTTAGGAAAATTATCTCTTGCTCAACTTGAAAAAGTAGAAGAAATAATCATAGATAGAATTTTTACTTTGAATTCTTTGGAAGAGGTAAATGAAATTTTAGAAAGTGTATCTTTATAGCTAAAGGGATAGATACAGGAAGCGGTCTTGGGAGAATTAACTAAAAAATGATGTAACGACACAAGGTTGCATCGTTTTTTGTTGCACTTTTTTACTAAAAATAATATATTGGTAGTGGTGATGAGATATGTTTGAAAATAAAAAAATCTTTATACTTGGAATGGCTAGAAGTGGCTATTCCGCTGCTAAACTGTTGAATTTACACAACAATACCATACTAATAACTGATTCCAAAGAACAAAACCAAGAACATGTTAAAGAGTTAGAGGATAAGGGCATTAGAGTGGTGATTTCTGAAAGCCCTGAGGAACTTTTAGACGGTTCATATGATTTTGTAATTAAGAATCCTGGAATTAAGATTAATCATCCGGTTTGTGAAAAGGCTAGAGAGTTAAATATCCCTATTACAAACGAGGTGGAAGTTGCGTATGACTTCTTGCCAAAAGATATAAAAATTGTTGGAATAAGTGGTTCTAATGGAAAGACTACAACAACGACTTTAATTTATAATATGCTAAAGGAGGCGGGACTTCCTGCTGTGCTTGGCGGGAATATCGGGTACCCGGTCTGTTCATTGGTTGAGAATGCAAAAAGTGGAGATGTTTTAGTTTTAGAGATTTCTTCGCACCAACTGAATGATATTATCAATTTCAAAACTGACATTAGTGTTTTAACAAATTTAAGTAAAGTCCATATAGACCATTTTGGCACTTACGAAAATTATAAAGCACAGAAGGTGAAGATTTTTAACAGGCATACAAATAAAGATATAGGAATAATTAACTTAGATAATGTAGACTCTATGGCTTATGACAAAAAAATAAATTCTAACAAATTATATTTTTCTATTAATAACAAGAATGCGAATGCACATATTGAGGATGAGTATATATGCTATAATGGCGAAAAAATTGTTAAGCTAGATGATATTTTGGTAAAAGGTAACCACAATTATGAGAATATAATGTGTGCTATAATGGTTGTTAAGCAATTCGGTGTAAAAAATGAAATTGTTAAAAATGTGTTAAGGCAGTTTAAGGGTGTTGAACATAGGTTAGAATTTGTAAGAAATATAAATGGAATAAGTTTTTATAATGATTCAAAGGCTACTAATGTTAAGTCTACTCAAGTTGCTTTGTCTGCTTTTAGCAATCCTACTGTTTTATTACTTGGCGGACTTGACAGGGGACATTCTTTTGAAGGATTAAAACCGTTTTTGGGTAATACTAAACTTATTGTATGCTATGGTGAGACAAAAAGCAGAATAAAAGAGTTTGCGAGTAGTGTAGGTATTAAATGCGTAGCAACGGAAAAATTGGAAAGTGCTACTAAAGTAGCGTATGAAAATTCTGTGAGCGGAGATACAATTTTACTTAGCCCTGCTTGTGCATCTTGGGATCAATATGAGAAGTTTGAGGATAGAGGCAACGAGTTTAAGAGGATTGTGAATGAGCTATAATAAGTTAATTTCATTTTGTAATTTTATTAAAAATAATTGAATTTATGTTATAGAACATATATAATTACTTAGAGAAATATTTTAAAGCTAAGGACCGGTTAGCAGATGGAGGAATGATGAGTTCATTAACTATGAAAGAAAGACCGGTCTTAGAGCGACCATACGAAAAATTAGAGTTATATGGTGCGAAGAGTTTGACTAATGCTGAACTTCTCGCGATTATACTCAAAACTGGGACAAGAACTGAAACTGCACTAGATGTTGCACATAGATTACTTATAGAGTGTGTTGGTGATGATGGTGGATT
Organism: uncultured Clostridia bacterium; assembly: GCA_934500865.1. Lineage (GTDB taxonomy): Bacteria > Bacillota > Clostridia > TANB77 > RGIG9151 > RGIG9151. The sequence goes on from CAKSUD010000047.1 coordinate 2,166, forward strand.
TACTTTTGCTAATGTGTCACTTGAGGAATTAAAGACGATAAACGGAATTGGACGAGTTAAGGCAATTACATTAAAGGCTGCGTTTGAACTGGCCTGTAGATTTAATATGTCGGAAAAAGATAAATTTTTCCTTGGTAGAACATCATTACTTGCAAAATATATTGTAAGTAAATTGGCTAATGAAAAGCAAGAAAAGTTTATGGTTGTAGGGCTTGATAGTAAGAGCAGGTTAGTAAGGAGCGACATAATTGCAGTTGGAAAATCAAACTTAGTTAGTTTGAGTAAAAAAGAAGTGTTTAGAATGCCGATTGAATGTGGTTGTACTTATTTAGCTATTGCACATAATCATCCGAGCGGTGACCCTACTCCAAGTTATGATGATATTCAAACTACGCTTGATTTGATTAATGTGTCGAAGCTACTGGATATTAAACTTATAGATCATATTATTGTGGGAAATGGAAAATATATTAGTTTTAAAAAAGATAAATTTATGTATTAAGAAACGTAAGGAGGACAATTATGGGAGTTTGGGTTAAAGACATTGGTATTGATTTAGGAACTGCAAATACACTTATAAAGATAGCAGGAGAAGATGGAATTATACTAAGAGAGCCATCTGTTGTTGCTGTTAATAAAAAAATAAAGCATGTTCTTGCAGTTGGAAACGAAGCTAAAGATATGATAGGTAGAACTCCCGGAGCGATTATAGCAATAAGCCCTGTTAAAAATGGTGTTATTGCTGATTTTGAAGTTACACAAGCTATGCTTAAATATTTTATTAAAAAGGCTTGTAAAGATGGATTTTTCGGAAAGCCAAGAGTTGTTATTTGTGTACCGTCTGGTGTTACTGAGGTTGAGGAACGTGCTGTAAAAGAAGCAGCACTTCAAGCAGGTGCAAGAGAAGCCTTCTTACTTGAAGAACCGATGGCTGCTGCTATTGGTGCAGGACTTCCTATTGAAGATGCGTCAGGAAGTATGATAGTAGATATTGGCGGTGGAACGAGTGAAGTTGCGGTAATTTCACTTGGCGGTATAGTTGTATCTAAGTCTGTAAGGGTCGCAGGTGAAAAAATTGATGATGCAATTATAAGTTATATAAAAAAAGAGCATAATCTAATGGTAGGAGAAAGAACTGCCGAGGAAATAAAACTTGCAATCGGAAGTGCATTTCCTATGGAAGAGGAAGAAAAAATGGAGATAAGAGGTAGAGATTTGGTTACAGGTCTTCCTCAAAATATAGAAATTAATTCTAAAGAAATTTTAGAAGCAATGAGTGAACCTATGGCAACAATTGTTGATGCTATAAAATATACTTTAGAAAAAACTCCGCCTGAACTTGCAGCGGATATTATGAATAGGGGTATATACTTAGCCGGTGGCGGTGCATTAATTCGTGGCTTGGATAAGCTGATTACAAAAGAAACAGGTATGCCTGTAAGAATTGCGGACCATCCGTTAGATTGTGTTGTAAATGGTGCCGGAAATGTTGTTGAGAATCTTGATGTCTTGAAAGAAATATTAGTGAGTAGAAGAATGAGATAAACTAATTATGTGGGGAGGAATTGTGATGAAATTTAAGATAAATATTAGCAAGAAACTCTTAGTTATAGTTGCTACTACTATTTTAATTCTTACAATTTCTCTTACTGTGCAGCCAAAAGAGAACCCTAACTTTTTTGAAAAATGTATAAATACTGTCTTTCTGCCAATTCAACAAGTGATAAAATGGCCTTTTAATAAAATGGAAAATTCAATTGATTTCTTTGTAGATATGAAAAATTTGGCTGAAGAAAATGAGAGGCTTAATAAAGAAAATATTGAGCTTAAAGAAAGAGTGCGCCAACTTGAAATTGACGGTATTGAAAATAGCCAATTAAGGGATATGCTTAATCTTACTAAGAAATACGAGACGTCTAATGCAATAGTGGCTGAAGTTATTTCTATGGATTCATCAATATGGTTTGATGTATTTACAATAAATAAGGGCGAAAAAGATGGCATTAAAAATAATATGACAGTTTTAACTCCACAAGGTTTAGTTGGAAAGGTAACTCAAACATTTTCAACAACTGCACAGGTAACATCGATATTAGATGTAAATAATGCCGTTAGTGCTAGACTTACTAAGACTGGAGATCTGATTACCACAAAAGGTGATATGAATTTAGTTGATAAAAGACTTTTGAAATTAAAATATGTTACTTCTGATGTTAATTTAGCAGAAGGAGATGTTGTAGAGACATCCGGAATGGGTGGGATTTATCCTAAAGGAATTTTTATTGGTACTATAAGCAAGGTTGAGCAAGATAATAAAACAATGAAGACATATGCTGTGTTAGAACCCGGAGTTGATTTTAATAAGATTAGTGAAGTTTTGGTTATAAGTAATATGGAAGGGGAATAGGACTTTGAAAGGTGTTAAGCTTTTCTTAATTGTATTTGGAGTATACCTTTTACAGACAATTGTAATGCAAGAAATTAGTTTTTGGGGAATTTCTCCGAACTTATTTCTTGTTGTCACTTGTGGAATTTCATTTTTATTCGGTAGCACTACCGGAGGTGTATGCGGGCTTGTATTCGGATTGTTACAAGATATGAATATGGGTAGAGCAATCGGATTAAATGGTTTTTTGTTTATGCACATAGGAATTATTATGGGGCAATTTAATAAGAGATTTTTTAAAGATAATTATATTGTGTCGGTTATCTTTATTATTCTTGCGACTATGATGTATGAGCTAATAGTTTATATTTTTGGTGCTTTGGCTTATACACAAAATTTGGTTATCGGTACAGTGGTGATGAAAATTTTAATTGCATCTTTTGCAAATGCGATAACCAGTATTATTGTTTATCCCGTGTTACTTAAGATAAACATAGGGGTTGAACTGGAAAGAAGAATTTTTGGTGGTAGATAAAAATTAGAATGAATTAGTGGTGAGAGTTGTGTTGAATAATAACAGCAATAGTGAAATGAGAATTTTTATATTGAATTTAATTATGGTTTTAGGCGGTGTTATTTTAGTAGCACAACTTTTTAACCTTCAAATTGTGCAAGGAAGCAGTTATAGGGCTCAGTCCGAAAAAAGGGTGTTAAGGCAAACGACTGTTTCTGCACCAAGAGGGGAAATGCTAGACCGTCATGGTGCGATACTTGCAACTAACAGGGATGGATACAATGTTTTACTTTATAAGCAGAGTATGTCTACGAAAGAAAGAAATGAGTTTATATTAAGACTTGCAAAGTTATTAAAAAGTAAAAATACTGTGTATAGAGATACTTTTCCGATTTCCGTTTTAGATGATGAATTGACTTTTGAATTTGATAGTGATGCGGCGGAAAAGAGATGGAAGAAAAATAATAAATTTAGTGAAAATGTTACTTGTGAAGAGGTAATTAATAGTTATATAAAAAAATATGAGTTAGGAAATTATTCGATAGAAGATGCTAGAACAATTATCGGAATAAGATATGAGCTAGATAGAGTCGGATATAGTTCATTAAAGCCTTATGAACTTGCAACTGATGTAAGTATGGAAGTTGTTGCTGAACTCGAGGAAAGAGAAAGTGAGTTCCCTGGTGTAAGCGTGGAAATACAGCCTATAAGGACATACCCAAATAACAATTTAGCAAGTCATATTCTAGGGTACATAGGAAAAATAAGTTCGGATAAGTATGAGGAATTAAAAGATGAAGGTTATTCTAATGATGATAATATAGGGAAAGACGGAGTAGAGAGTCTTATGGAGAGATTTTTAAGAGGTAAAAATTCTCTTCAAAAAGTTGAAATAAGTGCAAGCGGTAAATATAAGAACACAGAAAGTATTGATGGACAAGTTGGTGCACAGGTTTATTTAACGATAGATGCTAAATTGCAAAAAGTTGCGGAAGAAGCCTTAGCAACTACAATTTATAATATAGCGAACGGTAAATATACGGATGGTTCTAGTGAGGCTCAGTCTGGTGCGGTTGTTGCGATAGATGTTAAAAACGGTGAGATTTTGGCTATGGCAAGTTATCCGGATTATGATCCAAATTTATTTGTAAAAGGAATTTCAAATGAAAATTGGAAAAAGCTTAACACAAGTACCAAACCAATGTTTAACAGAAATATAATGGGACTTTATTCTCCGGGTTCTATATTTAAGATGGTGGTTGCAGTTGCGGCATTAGAAGAAGGAGCAATAACTCCTAGTACGACTTATTTAGATGAGGGAGTATATACAAAATATAAGTCACCTCAACCAAAATGTTGGATTTGGGGCTCTTCAGGAAGAACACACGGAGAGGTTAATGTATCTGACGCAATCAAGACATCTTGTAACTACTTTTTCTATAAAGTTAGCGAATTAATTGGAATTGATACAATTGAGAAATATACAAAAGCTTTTGGACTTGGATCTAAAACGGGAATTGAGTTGCCGGGAGAAAAAGAAGGCATTGTGGCAGGTAGAACTTACAAAGAAGGAAAGTTACACCAAGAGTGGTTGGTGGGTGAAACTTTAAGTGCTGCCATAGGTCAGTCGTATCACTCTTTTACGCCGGTTCAAATTGCAAAGTATGCAGCGATACTTGCAAATGGCGGTAAGAAAGTTACTCCACATATTATAAAAAACGTAATAACATCGGACGGAAGAAGTTTAACGAGAGAAGAAATACAAGCGTATGTTTCTAATGAATTAAATTACGATTATAGTAACGAAGAGGGCAACTTAAATATAAGTAAAAAAACTTTGGATGCTGTATATGAAGGAATGGAATCAGTTACCGGAGACGCAGGAGGAACGGCGTATAATACATTTAAAAACTTCCCTATAAAGGTTGCCGGTAAAACAGGTTCTGTGCAGGTAAGCGGAAGCAAAGCGGATAATGCGTGGTTCATAGGATTTGCTCCTTTTGATGACCCTGAAATCGCAATTTGTGCTTTGGTTGAACATGGTGTTCATGGAACATATACTGCACCTATTATAGTAGCAATATTGGAAGAATATTTCGGATTAAAAGAAGAAATCGGAAATATTGATATAAATGCAGCAATAAATGAGAATGGTATGATGTAGAGGGGATGTATACAAATGACAGAAGCGGTTACATTTAAAATGTCTAAAAATGGTCTTAGTGTTATATTAGATGAAAGTATGGATTTTTTAACTGCTAAAAGATTATTAAAGAAAAAGTTAGATGAATCAGAAGAATTTTTTAAGGGTGCAAAGTTAAAAACAATAGTAAAAGGAAAAGAACTTAGCACGGAAGAATTCGAAGAAATAAAAGAGCTTATCTTTGAAAAAACCGGATTTGATGATGTTACTGAGGATATTGTTACATTTGATTGGGGTAATAATACTGTTGAAGGTAATACAAAATTTTATCGTGGAACTATGCGCTGTGGTAATGCGATATGCTTTAAGGGAAATGTTGTTGTAATGGGTGATGTAAATCCGGGAGCAGAGATTATTGCAACGGGTAATGTACTTGTTACAGGTGTCATAAAGGGAACTGTACATGCTGGGGCAAAGGGAAACAGAAATGCCATTGTGTCTGCACAGGGAATATATCCGACTCAACTTAGAATTGCGGATTTAATAACTGTTTCGCCTAAAGAAAAAGCACAGAAGCTTAACCATTTTGAAACAGCATATGTTAAAGATAACAATATATATATATCGGAGGAATAAATAATGAAAGTCATTTTTATGGGAACACCGGATTTTGCGGTGCCAACACTTGAAAAAATAATAGAGGCGGGACATAATGTCATAGCAGTTGTTACACAACCTGATAAACCAAAAAATAGAGGAATGCAGATGCAGGAGTCTCCTGTTAAAGAAGTGGCAAAGAAGCACAATATTCCTGTATTTCAGCCGGAGAAGGTTAGACGTGACAAAGAATTTATAGACAAACTTAAAGAATTAAATGCTGATGTTTCGGTTATTGTGGCTTTTGGTCAGATTTTACCTAAAGAAGTTTTGGAAGCTCCTAAATATGGTTCGATCAATGTACATGGCTCACTTTTACCTAAGTATAGAGGAGCAGCACCTATTCAATGGGCTGTAATTAATGGTGAAACTACTACCGGAGTTACAACTATGTATATGGATGAAGGGCTTGATACCGGAGATATGATTTTCAAAGAAGAAACTGAGATTGGCAAGGAAGAGACTGCCGGAGAATTATACGAAAGATTAAAAGTTATGGGAGCAAATTTATTAGTTAAAACTTTGGATGCAATAGAGAAAGGAAATGCACCAAGAGAAAAGCAGATTGGAGAGTCAACTTATGCTCATATGCTTACTAAAGAAACCGGAGTTATAGATTGGAATAAGACTTCTAAAGAAATAGATTGCTTAGTGCGTGGTGTAAATCCATGGCCAAGTGCATATACCGAAATAGCTGGTAAGAAGTTTAAAGTGCATAAAGTAGCTATTTCAGACGAAAAGGGAATACCTGGCAATATAATTTATGCTGACAACAAAAAAGGACTTGTTATTGGTACGGGTGATGGAGCAATAGAATTATTAGAAATACAACCTGAAAACAAAAAGAGAATGTCAGCAAAAGATTATTTAAGAGGAAATACCTTGTTGTAGGGGGCATATTTTGTGATAGATTCAAAGGAAATAGAAAAAATTTCGGCTGAGGCAGGAGAGCTTAGAGCTTTTAGGGCTAGAAAATATGTAAGAGAAAAAAGAATCAATGTAAAATGTATTAAAGAAAACGAGGATGGTTCACATACTATTGAAGCTAATGTTAAAGGTTCATATGACAATAGTTATGATGTAATAATAAATGAATATAACGGTAAGATAGTAGAGTATAGTTGTAATTGCATGGACGAGTCTAAGCTGTGTAAGCATATACTTGCAACCATTTACGAGATATATAATAAGTATAATGACTTAATAAGAGTAGATGACAATACATTTAAATATAAAGAGTTTACACAACTTATAAATTGTTTTTCGAAAGGTGAAGAGAAACTTACAAATATATATTTTAACGATGATGTACAGATAGTACCTGTAATAAAAAAAGAAGCGTACAATAGATTTAGTGTGTCCTTTAAAATTGGTGTTACACAACTATATAAAATAAGAAGTTTGGTTGAATTTTGTGATGCTTTAGAAAGTGAAAGTACTTGTTTATATGGCAAGAAATTAGAATTTATACATAAAAGGAATGCTTTTTGTAAAGACTGTTTGCCGTTGCTTGATTTTATTATTAAGTATGGAAGTATTATAAAATATACAAACAATAATTTGAGTAATTATTATGGTGCTAAATTAAATGAAGGCAAGATATTTCTAAACGGGGAAGCTTGGGACGAAATGTTTAATATTTTAAATGGTAAAGAAATTGAAATTGACGGCGCCTCGGTTATGTTTGAAGATGATTTAGATAGTTTTAAGTTTGAAGTTGAGGAAATAAGTGTAGAAGAATGTAAGCTTATAAATAAGATTAAAGTTGATTACTACATTGAAGGCAAAGAGTATTTATATGCGATAAATGATGAAAAATTTGAGAGATGTATAAAAAATTCAACTTATGCAAAAAATATTTTGAAAATCTTTTCTTCTAATGCTACAAACGAGATTGTTTTTAGCAAAAAGGAGTTGCCGGATTTCTTTGCACTTATTCTACCAAAGGCAAAAGAGCTTATTTCTTTAGATAAAGTAAGTGATGAATGCATAGATAAATACAAGCCCGGTGAACTTGGTGTTAAGATTTTTTTGGATATAGATAAAAACAGGAACATAATTTGTGATGTTAAGTTTTGCTATGGCGATGTGGAATTTAATCCATTTGGGCAAGTAAATGATGATGTTATTAGGAACAGAATAAGCGAAGAAAACGTGAAAAAATGTTTCCAAGATACCGGTTTTAAGATTAATGACAGCACAAATGAATTATATATGAATGATGATGAAAAGATATATGATTTTTTGACTGTTGGTATTAATTATTACATGGATAAATTTGAAGTTTTAGTTACGAATAATTTTAAAACCATAGAGATAAGGCAACCTAGAATAGGCACAATAGGAGTAAAAATCGAAAACAACTTACTTAATGTTAATTTTAGTGATGTAGATTTTGAATTGGCTGAAATTAAGGAAATAATGCAAAACTACAAACTAAAAAAGAAGTATCATAGACTTAAAAATGGTGCGTTTATTTCACTAGAGGATAATGCAGATATCAAGTTTATTGATGATTTATTTACTGGTGCGGATATTGATTTTAAGAATATAAATAAAAATGAGATAAAAATGCCGATTCACAGAAGTCTTTATTTAAATAAGCTTTTAGAAGGTAATAAAAACAAGAATATTGTTAAAGATGCTAATTTTAAGAAAGTAGTAGGTGAAATTACTAATTTAACTGATGTAGAGAATATCGATGTTCCAAATAGGTTAAAAGATATATTGAGATTTTATCAAGTTAATGGTTATAAATGGCTAAAAACATTGGATTCTTACGGCTTTGGCGGTGTGCTTGCAGATGATATGGGCTTAGGAAAGACTTTGCAAGTTATTTCAGTATTATTAAATTATAAAGAAAATAAAGGAGAAAAAACTTCAATAGTTGTTTGTCCTAGTTCACTTGTATTAAACTGGGATAGAGAAATAAAAAAATTTGCTCCTGTATTAAATATATTAATAGTATCTGGGAATGCTATTGAACGTAAGGAGAAGATTGGCGTATACAAAGAATATGATGCGATTATTACTTCGTACGATTCACTAAAAAGAGATATTGATGAGTACGACAGTATAAATGCGGATTTTAAGTATGTTATTGCAGATGAAGCTCAGTATATAAAAAATGGGAATACTCAAAATGCAAAATCCTTAAAGTCTTTAAGGTCTGACATAAGATTTGCATTAACGGGAACACCTATTGAAAATTCTTTAGCTGAGTTATGGTCTATTTTTGATTACATTATGCCGGGTTATTTATTTAGTTATAATAAGTTTAAGAAGAATTATGAAGTCCCTATAATAAAAGAAGAAAATGCAAATTATATGGAAAAATTAAAAATGCTTATCGAGCCATTTATATTACGTCGTAATAAAAAAGAAGTATTAACCGAATTACCTGAAAAAACAGTGACGCTACTTTATAACGATATGGAAGAAAATCAGAAAAAGATATATTTAAACTATTTGATGCAAACTAAGAAAGAATTGATGAAAGATATAGATGAGACAGGATTTGAAAAGAGTAAAATTAAAATTTTAGCCCTACTTACCAGACTTAGACAGATTTGTTGCCATCCGTCATTATTTATAGATAATTACTATGGAGAATCCGGAAAGCTGGACCAATGTATGGAGATTATAAATGAAGCGGTTGCAGGTGGGCATAAGATACTGTTATTCTCAAGTTATACGTCAATGTTCGATATAATAGAAACTAAATTGCAAAAGGATGATATTAAGTATTATAAGCTTACTGGAAAAACAAAAGTGGACGAGAGAATAAAATTAGTAGAAGAGTTTAATAAAAATTCTGATATTAAGGTTTTCTTAATTTCACTTAAGGCCGGTGGAACAGGATTAAATTTAACAGGTGCAGATGTAGTTATACACTATGACCCATGGTGGAATATCGCCGCTGAAAACCAAGCGACAGATAGAGCTTATAGAATTGGCCAAAAAAATAATGTTCAAGTTTATAAATTAATAACAAAAGATTCAATAGAAGAAAAAATACAAGAGCTTCAAGAGAAGAAATCTAAGTTAATAGATGATGTGTTAAGCACAGAAGAGACATTTATTAATAAGCTTTCTAAGGAAGATATATTGGCTTTATTTGATTAAGAAAAAATGTGTAAAAATAATTTTACAGGCTATTGCAAATTGAAATTTGATAATATAGAATAGCTATGGAAATAAATTTAAGGAGGTTTTTGATATGGCAATAAAAGTTGGTATTAACGGATTTGGAAGAATTGGACGTCTTGCTTTCAGACAAATGTTTGGAGCAGAAGGATACGAGATTGTTGCAATTAACGATCTTACAAAGCCTTCAATGTTAGCTACTCTTCTTAAGTATGATACTGCACAAGGTGGATACTGCGGAAAGATTGGCGAAAATCTTCATACAGTAGAAGCTGATGATGAAGCTAATACTATTACTGTTGATGGTAAGACTCTTACTATTTATAAGGAAGCTGATGCTAATAATCTTCCTTGGGGAGAACTTGGTGTAGATGTTGTTTTAGAGTGCACTGGTTTCTATACAACAAAAGAAAAAGCTCAAGCTCATATTAATGCAGGTGCTAAGAAAGTCGTTATTTCTGCACCAGCTGGTAAAGACCTAAAAACAATTGTATATTCAGTTAATGAAAATACATTAACAGCTGAAGATAATATTATTTCTGCTGCTTCTTGTACTACTAACTGCTTAGCTCCTATGGCTAAGGTATTAAATGATTATGCTCCTATTCAAAGTGGTATAATGTCAACAATTCATGCTTATACTGGTGACCAAATGATTTTAGACGGCCCACACAGAAAAGGTGATTTCAGACGTGCAAGAGCAGGTGCAGCTAATATTGTTCCTAACTCGACAGGTGCTGCTAAGGCTATTGGACTTGTTATTCCTGAATTAAATGGAAAACTTATTGGTTCTGCTCAAAGAGTTCCAGTTCCAACAGGTTCTACAACAATTTTAACAGCTGTTGTAAAAGGCGAAAATATTACAGCCGAAGGAATAAATGAAGCTATGAAAGCTGCTTCTTCAGAATCTTTCGGATATAATACAGACCCAATCGTTTCTTCTGACGTTATCGGAATGAAGTACGGTTCATTATTTGATGCAACACAAACTATGGTTGCTGAAATTGGTGATGGATTATACGAAGTACAAGTTGTTGCTTGGTATGATAATGAAAATTCTTACACAAGCCAAATGGTAAGAACAATTAAATACTTTGCCGAACTTAAGTAATTAAGAATATTGCAAAAAGGATTGTAAAACCTCATTTGAGTTTTTGCAATCCTTTTTTGTTGCTATTGCTAACACTTATTAAGTTATGGTACAATGACTTATCAAGATTTCGAAAGGATGATAAGAATGTATGCAGAAAAAACTTATAACTTTCCAAGTATGTTAAATATAAGAGATTTAGGAGGTCACAAATCAAAGTTCGGATTAACAAGGTATGGGACTTTAATTAGAAGTGACGCACCATATAAATTAAGCCAAAATGAAATTGATGAATTTATGAAATTAGGTGTTACTACTGTTATTGATTTTAGAAGTAA
>CAKSUD010000048.1 GCA_934500865.1 uncultured Clostridia bacterium
CGACAGAAAACAAAAAAAGTTCATTGACGTTGTTGACCGAAGGTCAACATAGCGTGGACTTTAGTCCACTTTTTTTATATAGAATGACTAAAATTTTAACGATTATGTGACTCAAGCCAAGTTTTTAACAAGCCCACAGCCTTGGCTCTATGACTTATCTTATTTTTTTCTTCAGCTTCAATTTCGCCGAAGTTTTTTTGCTTTTCGGGTACATAGAATAGAGGGTCATATCCAAATCCTAAGTTACCGCGTTCTTCTTTATCTATAAGTCCGAAGCACTTTCCGGTAAAAATTTCTTTTGCATTTTTTGAAACTAGGGCGATACTGCAAGTATAATGAGCTCCACGTTCTAAGGCTGGAACATCTTTTAATTCTTCTAGCAATTTTGCATTATTGTCTTTATCATTTCCACCGGAATACCTGGCAGAATAAATGCCTGGTCTACCGCCTAAAGCATCAACACATAATCCGGAATCATCTGCAATTACAACTAAATTCTCGTCATTTAGTTCTTTATATAAAGCTTCTGCTTTTATCATAGCATTTTCTTCAAATGTGCTTCCGTTTTCTTCAATGTCTAAATCTATTCCTACATCTTTCATAGAAAGAAATTCAACATTTGGCATATTTAACATTGCTTTTAGTTCACTTACTTTATGAGCATTTTTTGTTGCAACTATAATTTTCATTGTAAATTCCTCCATTTCATTCTTCATTATTCTATATCATTTACACATTAAATACAAGAAAAAAGGGACTCTTTACAGTCCCTTTAGTTTTTTTTTACAATACCCATTTAATTAATCCAAGATCTTGCTTATTAATTAGCATAGGATTCTTAGGAATAATTCTATAAGTGAAACCATAGTTTCCACCATTTTTCATAGGAATGTCAGCTTTATATTCGTACATTTCTCCATTCTTTTGAACCAGGTTCATAGGGCAAGAATGAGATTCTTGCAAAGCACCTTCAGGAGAAATTTTTCCGTAGTAAACTTCAACAGATACATCTTTTGGGTCTATATTTCCTAAATAAGCTAGACAAGCAGGAGATATGGATTGATTTACTAATATCGGATTATTTTCATATGCTGTAAGATTTATTGGATTTATATGAATGCTATCCCAGTTTTGAGATATAAAGTCTTTCCAATTTCTTAAATCATATATCTTAGCATAGCTGTTTTGCGAGATTTCTGCTGTACGGTTGATTAGTGGCATATATAAATTGTTTGTGTACTCTTGAACCATTCTGTCTGTGCTAAATTCAGGAGCAACAACTTTTATAGAAGCCTTCATCTTTTCAATCCAGTCGTTTGGAATTCCATTCATATCAGTAGAATAGTATAGAGGTAATATTTGTTTTTCTAATGTTGTATAAATACTATCACTATCTACGTTATCTTGATGATTTAAGCTAGAATAGTATTCGTTCTTACCAATAGACCAACCACTGTTGTTTTTATATCCTTCAATCCACCAGCCATCTAAGATACTAAAGTTAATAGCACCATTAATAGCTGCTTTTTGACCACTTGTGCCACTAGCTTCTAATGGACGGCGAGGGTTATTCATCCAAATATCAACACCGTGGAGCATATATCTAGCGACATTCATATTGTAGTTTTCTAGCATTATTACTTTGCCTTTGAATTCAGGCATTTTGCTTATATCTACGATATTTTTGATAATTTCTTGCCCTGGTCTGTCAGCAGGATGTGCTTTACCTGCAAATATTATTTGAAGTGGCATATCAGTATTGCTTAAAATTCTCTTAATTCTTTCCATATCTCTAAAGATAAGGTTAGCACGTTTGTATGTTGCAAAACGTCTTGCAAATCCTATTGTTAAAACATTAGGGTCAAGCATATTATCTACTTGCATTATATCGTACGGATTTTCACCGTTTCTCTCCATTTGATTTTTCAAGTTTTCACGAATTATTTCAAATAGCTTTTTCTTATTTTCACGATGAGCTTCCCAAAGTTTTCTGTTAGGAATTTTATCTATTGCTTTCCATGTCTTTGCTTCAGGAATACTTGTTTCCCAGTTTGTTGGTAAGTATTCACTATATAAAGCCTTTAGATTAGGAGCAAGCCAAGTTAATGTATGAACACCGTTTGTAACGTGAGTTATAGGCACTTCTTCTTTTGGAACAAGAGGCCATACATCTCCGAAAATGTCTCTTGAAACTTCGCCGTGTAATTTACTTACACCGTTTTTCTTTCCGGCAATCTTTAGAGCGAGTACTCCCATATTAAAGTTTTGACCGGAATCATTTGAACAAGACATTCCCATTTCCATAAATTCATGACGGCTTATACCCATTAGATTCCAGTAGTTACCGAAATACTTATCTATTAAAGATATAGGGAAGATATCAATACCGGCAGGAACAGGAGTGTGAGTAGTGAAAATAGTACAAGAAGAAACAATTTCACGAGCATCCTTAAATGATATTTGTTTATTTACAATTAAGTTTTTAATTAACTCTATGCATACAAATGAAGAGTGCCCTTCGTTCATATGATAAACTGTAGGATTAATTCCAAGTGCGTTTAATACCTTAAGACCACCTATTCCTAGGAATATTTCCTGTTGGATTCTCATTTCTTGGTCTCCACCATAAAGTCTAGCAGTAATATCACGGTCGTACTGAGAATTAGATTCTACATTTGTATCTAGCATATATAACTTGTTTCTTCCTATGTTTACTTGCCATACTTTTGCAAATACTGTTCTTCCAGGGAAGTCAATATTAATTACAAGTTCATCACCGTTTGATGTGTGAACAGGCTTAATAGGAAGCTCGGATGGCTCAAGCTCTGTGTAAGTAGTTTCTTGCCAACCTTCTTTGTTAATTTTTTGATTAAAATATCCTTGACGATAAAGTAACCCGATTGCAACAAAAGGAAGCCCTAAGTCACTCGCAGATTTACAATGGTCTCCGGATAGGATACCAAGTCCGCCTGAGTAAACAGGGAATGATTCGTCTAAGCCGTATTCGGCCGAGAAATATGCAATTGTGTTATTTTTATTTTCTGGGTATGTTTTAGAAAACCAAGTCTTTGCTTCGTTCATATAAGAATCAAATTTAGATAAAATCAAATCATATTGCGACAAAAATTCTTCGTTTTTAGCAGCAGCTTCTAGTTTAGATTGTTCAACGTTATTAATAAATTTTACGGGACTTTTATTACATTGGTTCCATAGTTCAATGTCAATTAGTTTAAATAATTTTAATGCATCGGTATTCCAAGACCACCAAAGGTTATACGCAAGGTCTTCTAACCTGTCGATCCTTTCAGGTACTTTTGGAATAACTGTAACTTTACCAAATAAATACATATTTAGCTCCTCCTATGTTTAAAATATCACTAATTAATTTTATGATAATAAATTGGAAAAATCAAGAGAAAATAACTTTATTTTTTAAAATAATATGGTAGAATGAAATAGGTTAAGAACGGGGGTAAGATATGAGTATATTAATTGCTTTTATTGGTACTATTATAGGATACTTGTTGAATAATTATGCAGTTACAGTAGATGAATTTGAGAAGGGAAATGTGCTTAAATTTAAGTATGATAAAATTAGAACTCCGATTATAATTTTGTGGAATATTCTTGCACCGGTAATGCTTTTTTATATGTATGGTCAAAATATATCTGTTAATTTTTTTAGAGATGTAGTTTTATCTGCACTTTGTTCGGCAGTATTTTTTATTGATTTTAGACTACATATAATTCCTAATATACTTAACTTAATTGCATTTTTATTTGGAGTTATATTTATGCTTTTGGATAAGGCCAGTATTCAAGACAGCTTAACAGGTATGTGCATAGGCTTAGTCTTTTTCCTAATTATCATCATTTTATCGAGAGTTATATATAAAAAAGATGGAATGGGTTTGGGAGATGCTAAATTTATGGGCGTTGTAGGAATAATGTTTGGCAGTGTTTATACAGTTGCCACAATATTTTTCTCATTTATATTTGGGGCGATAGGTGCTACAATTGCATTAATTAGCAAGAATAAAAAGATGGGACAAGAGATTGCGTTTGGGCCATATATAGTTATGGCGGTAATGCTTCTTATGTTTTTTGGAGAAGGAATATTCAGATTATATTTTGGAATTTAGAGAGGAGATAAAATGATGGTTTTATTTGGACCTGGAGGTAATTCGATTTCATTTCGTGAAGAAGGACATAAAAGTACGTTAGATGCACCGAAATGGTTATATGAAAGAGGACTTAATGCATATGAATATGAATGTGGACAGGGTGTAAGAATATCCGAGGAGACTGCAATAAAGTTTGGAGAAGAGGCTAAAAAATATGGAATAACATTAAGTGTACATGCTCCTTATTTTATATCGCTTTCTAGTGTGGAAGAGGAAAAAAGGGATAATTCTATTAAATATATTTTAGATACTTTAAAAGTGGCTAAACTTATGGGTGCTAGAAGAATTGTGGTTCATCCTGGAAGTTGTAGCAAAAGAGACAGAAATGAAGCTTTTGAACTTGCTCTGCTAACAATGAAAAAAGCAGTAGAAGAAGCAAAAGCAAATGGGTACGGAGATGTAGAAATCTGTCCTGAGACGATGGGGAAGATTAATCAACTTGGAAGTGTTGAGGAAATTGCTAAAATGTGCAAGATTGATGATATGCTTGTTCCTACTGTTGATTTCGGGCATATAAATGCAAGAGAAATGGGAAGCTTAAAGACAGAAGAGGATTTTGAAAAAATAGTTAAATGTTTTATAAATGAGCTTGGAGAAGAGAGAGGAAGAAGATTTCACGTTCATTTTAGCAAGATAGAATATACAAGTGGTGGAGAAAAGAGACATCTTACATTCGCGGATAATGTATATGGCCCTGAGTTTTTACCACTTGCACGAATTATTAAGAAATACAATCTTGATTTAACGATTATATGTGAATCTGATGGTACTATGGCTGAGGACGCATTGGCTATGAAGAAAATTTTAGATGAAGTGGAGGCAGAATAAAGTGAGGATAGATAAGATACGTGAAGGATTAAAGGAAGAAGGAATTGGCGGAATTGTTGTTTCCAATATAAAAAATGTAAGATATATTTCGGGATTTACCGGTGAAGAAGGAATGGCTGTTGTTACAGAAAACAATGCATATTTAATTGTTGATGGAAGGTTTACCGAACAGGCGGAAAGCGAGAGTAAAATTGAAGTTGTTGATTTTGGGAAAAACTTTGTTAAAACAATAGCTAACTTACTGGAAAAGGATAAAGTTAAAAAATGTGCTTTTGAAGGAAATCATATGACATATTCAGAGGCATCACATATGATAGAAACTATTAACTCTATTGAATGGAAACCTCTTAAGGATTTATTTGAAAAAGTCCGAATGATTAAAGATAAAAGTGAAATTGTAGAAATAAAGAAGGCATTAAAAATTGCACTAGATACATTTGAATTCGTAAGACCACAGGTGGTTCCGGGTGTTCGTGAAATTGAAATTAAAAATGAAATAGAATATCAAATGAAGAAAAGAGGAGCGAGTGGGCCTTCTTTTGATACAATAGTAGCATCAGGTAAGCGTTCTTCATTACCTCATGGCGTTGCTAGTGAAAAGGTTATAGAAAACGGAGATGCGGTTGTTATAGATATGGGAGCAGTATATAACGGATACTGCTCTGATATAACCAGAACCGTCTTTGTTGGAGAACCAACAAAAGAACAACAAAGAGTTTATGATTTAGTTGCAAAGGCTCAAAAGTTCGCAATTGATGCAATTGAGGCAGGAGTTACTTGTAAGGAAGTAAATGATGTTGCAGTAAATGAATTTAAGAAAAACGCAATGGATAAGTATTTTGTTCATGCACTAGGCCACGGAGTTGGGCTAGATGTACATGAAAGACCGTTTATAGCTGAAAGAAGTAGTGACACGTTTAAACCGGGAATGGTTGTGACTGTAGAACCCGGATTATATTTACCGGAACAATTTGGAGTTAGAATTGAAGATATGGTTATGGTACCTGAAAATGAAGGTTGATAAACTACTTTTTGTAAAAAGAAAAATTCAATATTAGAATTATTAAAATTATTATTTATTTAATCTTTATCTTTGTATATAAATATGATAGATTATATAACGGAGGAGATGGTTAAATGAATAATAATTTTTTTACAAAAAAGAACCTAATAATTATAGGTGTTGTGGCTTTTTGCATAATTTTAATTGGTAGCATTTTCTCAGTAATATACGTAAAAAATAATGTGATAGACAATTTGAATTTTGAAGTGGTAGCCGAAAAATCTACTGATTCCGGAATTGAAACCGGAACTAATTTTATAATCACTTCAGAAAAGAATTATTCCGCAAGAACTTTGAAAAAAGTTGTTGCATTAAATCCTAGTATGGATTTTAGTCTGGACAAGGTAGATAGTAATACTTATGTGCTTACACCAAGCGATAAATTAAAAGATGACTCAATTTATAATGTTTACATATCTAAAGATGGTGAGAAGATAGATAAATCATGGGCATTTCAAACTAAAGCAGATTTTAAGGTTGTGTCTACCTTACCGGCATCTAATACGATATTTGTAAAGAGAAATACTGGAATAGAAGTGTATTTTTCTAAACCGGTTACAAACATAGATGGATTTTTTGAGATATCTCCTAAGGTTAATGGAAGTTTTGAATATAAAGAAAAGTGTGTAATTTTTAAACCCGAATCGTTAAATTTTGATACTCTTTATGAAGTATCAGTTAAAAAGGGATTAAAAAACGCATATGGCGAAGAACTTTTAGAGGACTATAATTTCTCATTTAGAACGGAAGTTGAAAATTATACTTATTTTAATTTTGTAGATGGTTATGAAAGTACATTTAGAACTGATGAAGTGCCGGATATAAAAATTTCTAGCAGTGAAAAGTATAAAGGTTCTGAATTTGATATTAACCTTCATAAATTAAATAATTTACAAGAGTATGTTAATTTCCTTGAAATACACCATAATGAAATAAATTCTGAAATTGGAAAAGATACTGACCACATATTTGATATGTCTAAATATTCGGTAGCATATAGCTTTAAGGGAAAATTAGAAGAAGTTCCTGAGTCTTGGATAGAAAATATAAAATTCCCGCAGACATTAGAGACAGGATGGTATATCGCTGATGTTAGGTCTATGATGGAGGACTTACATTTTCAAAAAGCAATTCAAATTAGCGATGTTTCAGTTTATACTTACGGATTAAATGGCGAAGTTAATGTATGGTGCAATGATACAGATACGGGTATGCCGATATCCGGTGCAACTGTTCAAGTGGGCGATTTAGCATCTATTACTAATAAAGATGGTATTGCATCATTTAGTTTAACAAATTCTAATGAGCAAAGAATTCTTATCACTACTAAAGAGGGAAAAGAATTTGGAGAATATATGGCTTTAGTTGATAAAGAAGAAAGTGGCTTAGCAGACGATTACTATACATACCTATATACAGATAGAGAAAGATATTTCCCTACGGATACAATTAATTTCTGGGGTACTATAATTCCAAGAAAATCTACTATGAGTATGCCTGAAAAAGTTACGGTTAAATTAGATGAGAAAGAAATTGAAGTTAAGGTAAATGAAAACGGTATGTTTTTCGGAAAACTTGAAATTTCAAACCACACAAGTACATGGTTAAATGTTAATTTGGAATTGAACGGAAAAGAAGATTATATAAAGGGAATTGAAATAGTTGATTATATAAAACCTGTATATAAGATAACTTCTAATTTCGATAAAGAGTATTACAGGGGAGCTGAACCTATTAATTTAAATGTTTATGGAAAGTTTTATGACGGAACTTCTGCTGAAAATTTAAAACTTAAGGTTTCATATAACTCTAATAAAAATAAAACTGTTACACTAGATTCAAATGGTGAAGGGAAAGTAAGAATAGATTATACATCTCCTATAACTGATGGAGATTACAGGTATGCTTATGCAAATATAGAAGTTGCAGGGATTGATGAATATTCTTCTAGTTATAATTCAGTTCCTTATTTCCCAACTGATTATAATATTAGTGCTGACTGGGATAGCCAAAATAAGAAGTTAAAATTAAAAGCAAATAAATATAACTATGATGCGATAAAAAATGGCGCATTAGATTATGATAAGATATATGAAGGAGAGTCGTTTGATCAAAAGGTATATATTGATATTGTTGAAGTAGAAAGTGTAAAAACTAAAATCGGTGAATTCTATAATGTTTATACCGGATTATTAGAGTCTAGATATAGATATGACAATATTGAAAACATAATTTCAAATATAGAAGTAAATATTGGTAAAGACAAAGAAGAATTTTTAGATTTAGCTAATATAACAAGAAGAGATAATTGTACATATGAGGCACGTATTAGTTTCGTTCTTCCTGATGGATATGCCGGACATAAAACTGTGACGTTATTTGAATATAGGGTATATAGTTCAGGCGATTATTATTTTATGCGTGATGATAACTACAAAGCGTTAAAAATGGGCGAAAGCACAACACTAATGCTTACCGGAAAAGAACTTCCTCAAAATTTCAGAATGATTTATTTCGTTTCAACAGATAAGGTTAATACAATGGGAGTTACTACAAGCAATAACGTAAAAGTAACTATGGCAAAAGAATTAGTACCTAATTGCTTAGTAAATGGTGCTGTGTTTGACGGAAAGAGATTACAGGAAATAGGTACACAGTATTTAGCGTACGATACTTCTGAGAAAAAATTAGATATTGAGATATCAACGGATAAAGATGTTTATAAACCGGGTGATACTGTTCAAGTAAACATTTTAGTTAAGGATAACGTAGGCGCACCTGTAAAGACAGAAATGGTAGTTAGTGCAGTTAATGAAGCTACTTATGAAAATGAATATTATGCTACACCTATTAGCCTTTTATATAAGGAAAGATATCATTTCCCAAAAACTTTTATAAGTAATTATTATCAGAACTTTGAAGGTGGAGAAGGTGGCGGAGGCGACGAAATAGCACGAGAAAAATTCGTGGATGTTCTTTTGTTCAAGCCTATAACCACTAACGAGAATGGCAAGGCAACAGTAGAATTTACTACGTCAGATGATTTAACTTCTTGGAGAATAACCGTTGCTGCTGTTTCTAAAGACGTTAAAGGTGGTATAAAAACAAAAAATGTTTCCACTTCTATTCCATTCTTTATAAATCAAGTTATTAATGAAAAGTATACAGTAAATGATGATGTAGTATTTAGTTTAAGAGCTGCCGGAAATGTGACAAAACTTATAAGCAGTAACATAAAATATGAGGCAAAAATAGAAGGTAAAGATAGCAAGGAACTAGTTTTGCAACCTTCAAAGACAGCAATATTTAACTTTGGAAAACTTCCTGCTGGAAAATATAAGGTTAGCGTTAAAGCAGAGGGTGGAGAGCATAGTGATGCGATAAATAAAGAAATTGAGGTAGTAGAATCAAATAGTGAATTATCTATTGTGAAAATTGTTGATATTTCTGAGTTGTCTAGCATTGAAGCATTAAAGTATCCGGTTAAATTAATGTTTTTTGACAAAGATAATGGCTTAGCTTATAAATCACTTAAAAAAGTAATTGAGCAAAGCAACGGTGGAACTAATGAGCAAATTTTTGCTAAAAATAGTGCTTATGAACTATTAAATGAATTTTATGGAAAAGAAGTTTATAGTGTAGATTCTAAAGTGATATTACAAGATTATAACGGAGGAATTCCTAAAATCTCATACGCATCGGCAGATCCACTTATAACTGCAAATATTTGTATGATAAATGCTAATAAGATAGATAGTAAAAAGGCTATTGAATATTTTTATAGCATAATAAATAATTCAAACTCTATGCCAAATGATGTTACAGCAGCATATATGGGATTGGCTGCACTAAAACAACCTGTTCTAAATGATATAAAGTACTTATTAAATAATGATAATGGATTAGAATTAATTGATAAAATAAACTTAATTTCAGGTTTGGCGTACATTGGAGATTATGCTTCGGCACAAAAATATTACGAAACAAATATCCAAGGAATAATGACTGTGGACAAGGAATATAAATATATAGGAAGTGATTATGAAACGGCTGTATATAAGGCTAATTCAAGATTACTTACTACTCTTGCATTAACAAATCACGTCGATTTTAAGAATGTATTAAATTATGTACTTGATAATTCTGCAGATGATTATATTTCAGCCCTAGACTTATTGGTAGCAATAAATAATTATATGCCTATGAAAGATACTAAGTCTTGGATGGAATATGAACTAAATGGAGAAACGACAAAAGTTAATTTTGCGGATAAGAGATTAGAAGTTTTAACTTTAGATGAAAATGAAATGAAAACTTTTAGTGTAAAACGCAGCAAAGGCGCTATTGACGTGATGGCTGAATATGTTGGAGGAGCTTCTGAAATCTCTAATATTTCCGATAAAGTTAAAATCAAAAAGACTGTAACTAACGGAAAACTTGGAGATTACTCTGATGTAACTTTAGAAGTATCTATTTTGGATGATGCTGAACAATATTACTTAATAACAGACTTTATCCCGTTATCATCTCGTTATACAGTAGGTGGAAATTCGTACAATGATGGCTGGGGATTTATAGGGTATGAAAACCAAAAAATCAACTTCTATGTTAATTCTGAAAAATATAATAGCTATACGATAAAGTACAAAATAAGAAATGTATTTTCAGGAGAGTTTTTGATGGAGAGTGCATTTGCAACTGATTCTGACGGAATGATTGTTGGCAAGTCAAATGATTTGAAATTTAATGTAAAATAAGGACTAGAAAAGGGTCATAAAAAACAATAAACAAGTGTACTGTGCCGCACTCAACAAATGACACAGTACACTATTTTATAATCACGATACCATATAAAAATAAAGGAGAGACGTAAATGAAGACAGAAGAGAAAAAGTTTTTTACAATGTCTGTTGATGAAACCTTAAAATCACTTAATTCTTCTAAAAAAGGATTAAGTGATGAAGAGGCAAAGAAAAGAATTGGGGAATATGGGTATAATAAACTGGCTGAAAAGCAAAAGCAAAGCTTACTTTCTAAGTTTATTGACCAATTCAAAGATTTAATGATAATTGTATTATTGGTTGCAGCAGCTATTTCGGTATTTATTGCAAAAGAGTGGGTTGATGCAATAATTATCTTATTTGTAGTAGTAGTAAATGCTATTTTAGGAGTTATTCAAGAAAACAAGGCAGAAAAATCTTTGGAAGCTTTAAAAAATATGTCTGCTCCATTTTCAAAAGTTATGCGTAATGGTCAAGTAAGTCACATAAAAACAGAAGAAATTGTTCCGGGTGACGTTGTAATTTTAGAAGCTGGCGACTTTATTCCAGCAGATATGAGGCTTATTGAATTCGCTTCACTTAAGATAGAAGAAGCAGCATTAACCGGCGAATCTGTTCCGGTAGAAAAAGAAGATGTAGTAATAAGTAAAGATGATGCTTCTTTAGGTGATAGAGTTAATATGGCTTATTCAGGAAGCAGTGTTGCATATGGTAGAGGTGCAGGAGTTGTTACCGGTACAGGTATGAATACAGAAGTCGGAAAGATTGCTGCTTATTTGTCTGATACAGATAATTCAATGACACCACTTCAAGTAAAACTTGCTGAACTTAGTAAGATTTTAACAGTTGCAATTGGAATTATTTGCGTATTGGTATTTGTATTTAGTTACATAGCAAATCCTAATATTGATGCTCAGGGCGTTCTTGATTTATTTATGAAGGCTATAAGCTTGGCGGTTGCTGCAATTCCGGAAGGATTACCGGCAGTTATTACAATTGTACTTGCAATGGGTGTACAAAGAATGGCTAGTAGAAATGCTATAATAAGAAAACTTTCGGCTGTTGAAACTTTAGGTTCTACCGAAGTAATTTGTTCTGATAAAACAGGTACGTTAACATTGAATAAAATGACTGTAAAGGAGTTATATTATTCTAATAAATTAAGTCCATCCGATAGTATTAAAGATTTTAAAGAAGACGGCAAAAAAATGGCGTTGATTCTTACTTTGTGTAATGATTCTAAAGAAAATACAAAGGGTGGCAAAGAGACAGAATTTGTCGGTGACCCTACTGAAACTGCATTGGTTGAATATACCAAACCTCGCGGATATGCAAAAAATGATTGCGAAGCAAGGTATGCTAGAGTAGGAGAAATACCATTTGATTCAGAAAGAAAACTTATGACAACAGTTAATACTGTTGAAAATAAAATTTATTCATTAACAAAGGGTGCACCGGATTTATTAGTAAAGAGATGTAATAAGATTTTGGTTAATGGTGAAGTAAGAGATATAACTTCAAGCGATATAAAAAATATTGAAGAAGCTAACTCAGCTATGGCACATAAAGCTTTAAGAGTACTTGCTGCAGCATATAAAGAGTTAAATAAAGTGCCTGAAAAGGCAACTTCAAAAGAACTTGAAGAAGATATGATATTTGTCGGACTTGTTGGAATGATAGACCCGCCTAGACCGGAAGTAAAAGATGCAGTAAAACTTTGTAAACGCGCAGGAATTAAGCCTATAATGATTACAGGTGACCATAAAGATACTGCGGTAGCAATTGCAAAGGAAATAGGAATAATAAGTGATGATTCTATGGCTATAACAGGTCAAGAGTTAGATAAATTGAAATATGAAGATTTTACCGAAATTGTAAAAAAATACTCTGTTTATGCACGTGTATCTCCTGAACATAAGGTTAAGATAGTAAAGGCATGGAAAGCTTTAGATAAAACTGTTGCAATGACAGGAGACGGAGTAAATGACGCACCTGCACTAAAAAATGCGGATATTGGCGTAGGTATGGGAATTACAGGAACAGACGTATCTAAGAGCGTTTCAAATATGGTTTTGACTGATGATAACTTTGCAACTATTGTTAATGCGGTTGAGGAAGGAAGAAAAATTTACAGTAATATTAAAAAGGCTGTTCAATTTTTACTGTCTTCAAATTTAGCTGAAGTTGTTGCAATATTCTCCGCTACAATTTTAGGGTTAATAACAAAGCAAGATTGGAACATATTGGCTGCTGTGCAGATTTTATGGATTAACTTAGTTACAGATGCATTCCCAGCTCTAGCATTAGGTGTAGAAAAAGCAGAGAGTGACGTTATGAGTAAAAAACCAAGACGTGCAAAGGCTAGTTTCTTTGATGATGGTATGGGAATGAATGTAATATTCCAAGGAATCGTAATTGGTGGTCTTACATTACTTGCTTACTATATTGGTGAATTTGTTTATCATGAACATACACTTGGCATGACAATGGCATTTGCAACACTTTCGTTTACTGAGCTATTCCATTCATTTAATGTACGTTCAATGGATAAATCATTA
>CAKSUD010000049.1 GCA_934500865.1 uncultured Clostridia bacterium
GGTACTCTAACATATACCCAAAATGATGAAGTGGTTGGAATCGTTAATTTGGTTGCAAAAACAGATATTGAAAAAGAGCATTGGTTCTTCGTCTTGTTGAAAGTATTGCTTTATTTAGCTATTTCTGTTATAATTCTAGGTGTACTACTTAGATTATTTAATGACATAAGAAAAATAGCAAAGAAAAGAAAGAAAAATAAAAGTATGAGGTGATTTTAATGGGTTTTTCAGAGTTCTTGGGTTCTATAGTAAAAGCCTTTACACCACCTGGCATGTCTGATTCTCCAAATTGTGCAAGGTGTATGAATTGTAAGGCTAGGATAAAAGAATTGCCATCGGGAAAGCAAATAAGGATTTTTTGTTGTCCTTATACCGGCGAATATGATAATTTAGAATCAATTTTACCTTCTGTTAATCCTAGTGACTCTTCTACATATGCTGATTACGTAGAAAAATATAAAGAAAACATTAATTATATTTATGAATCTATGGGAAGTTGTGTAGAACAACCTGGCGGAACTGCTCCACTTAAAAATAATGATTGGCTACCTATTACTAGATATTCTGAATTAAAATATGCCACTCGAAACTTATATAGTTGTGGACATTTTAAGCCTTGTCTTTTCATAGATAATGATGGTTCATATTATATTAAAGATAATGAAATGCTATATAATTCTGATTATCCTGAAGTATATTATGATAATCTTTCAGAAGATGACCAAAGATTACTAAGAGATTTAGAGTAAGCAACAAAAAAACCTCAAACGCATATGTATCCCGCGTTTGAGGTTTTTATTAAACTCTCATTTCTAATCTCATTTTATCTGCAATCATTGCAATAAATTCACTATTGGTTGGCTTACCTTTTCCTAAATTCACAGTATATCCAAAGACATTTTGAAGTGTGTCAAGTCTTCCACGTCCCCATGCTACTTCTATTGCATGGCGAATAGCTCTTTCTACCCTACTTGGTGTTGTATTATACTTTTGGGCAACCATAGGGTATAAACTCTTTGTTACACCGCCTAATATATCGCTATTTTCTACCACCATTAAAATTGCACTTCTTAAATATTGGTGACCTTTTATATGAGCCGGCACCCCGATTTCATGCATTATAGCAGTAACATCCTTTTCAACAGAAACAGTTTTTTCGACTTTTTCAGGATTTACCACTTCTTTTGCCCTTTCTCTTATATTTATTCTCATCAAACTTTTTATTCTATCTGATATTGTTTGCTCATCAAAAGGTTTCAATACAAATAAAGTTGCTCCCATATTCATAGCTTCTCTTATGGTTTTTTCGTGAGAAATAGATGATGTTACTATGATTTTCGGTTTTTTGCGGAGCCCCATTTTATTTAAAGTACTCATTACAGCTATTCCATCAATATTAGGTAATATTAAATCTAAAATAAGTATATCCGGTTGTTTTTCTATAACTTTAGTTATAGCTTCATCACCTTTTTTCACAACCTCCTCAACTAAAAATTCATCTTGTGTTTCTAAATAGTCCTTTAAATTTCTTGCGTCAAAATCATTGTTGTCAGCAATAAGTATTCTTATTTTTTCCACTACAAATCCCTCCTCGTTTTTTTGCAGTCAAAACACATTTTTATTATATTGTTTAACCTTGAAAAAAACTTGTGAAATTTGTCGATAACATAGGTTTTTAGTCGTATTTTTACGACAAAAAACTTATCAAAATCTTATTGTCTGTAATTTTTATTATGTTTTTTGTAAAATCATCTATATCTCTTTCAGGTATCTGTATAATAATTTCTATTTTTTCACTAAAATAAACTTCTTTTTTATAATCATTTTTTTCTAATTCAAACAAAACTTTATCTTTTACATTATATTCGCAGGTTATTTTTACTTTTTTTGTACTTATTATTTCGTAAATTTGAGCTTCTTCTATTACTTTTTTTGTTACATTCGAATATGCTCTTGTAAGTCCACCTTTACCAAGTAATATTCCTCCGAAATATCTTGTTACTATCACCAAAACATTTTCCAAATCTTTATTGCTTATAACGTTATAAACCGGTAAACCTGCTGTTCCTTGTGGTTCTCCATCATCGCTATATTTACTTATGTTGCCTTTTAATGTATATGCATAGACATTATGCCTTGCATCCCAGTATTGTTTTTTTATTTGTGTAAGTAATTTGTCAGCTTCTTCTTTTGAAGCAATCGGATATATATTAGCAATAAATTTGGATTTTTTCTCTATCAATTCAGTTTGTGTATGTTCTTTTACTGTAAATATAGTAAATTCCTCCTTACTAATTTCCATATACTTCTAATTGTGCAAATTTAGCCATTAGCCGTTTCATACCTGAATTTTCAAACATTATTTCTAACATTAAATCATCATTTTCCGGAGTAACGTTTGTTATTACACCTGCTCCAAATCTTTTATGCATAACAAATTTTCCTTTTTCAAAAACAGATAAGTCAGCGTGCACCTGCGTTGTAGCACTTTTTGCAACTTCATTACCATTTCTGTAACTCATTCCGTTATATTTTCCTATTCTGCTTATATAACTACTGTCGATTTTCTTTACAGTAACATTGCTACTTTGTAATGCATAATCGTTTGCTTGTTCATATACTGAATCTAACTTTTCATATTTATGATATCCCTCTAGTAATTCCTCTGGAATTTCTTCTAAAAATCTAGACGGTCTGTTATATGATGTATTTCCAAATAAAGTTCTCCTTTTTGCACAGGAAATATAAAGTTTTTCTCTTGCTCTTGTTATTCCAACATAACATAATCGTCTTTCTTCTTCTATTTCTTCATCATTTCCTATTGACCTATATCCTGGAAAAACTCCTTCCTCCATTCCTGGAATAAATACTACTGGAAACTCTAACCCCTTAGCACTATGTAATGTCATTAAAGTTATATATTCACCGTTTTCATCGCTATTTTCTTCATCTAAGTCTGAAACTAGTGCAATATTCTCTAAAAAGTCTGATAGTGTAGGTTCTTCTGCTTCCCTTTCATATTCTTCTGCTACTGAAACAAATTCAGCTATGTTTTCTATTCTTGTCTGATTTTCAATCGTTTCTTCTTGCTCTAGAACACTGATGTATCCTGTATCCTGTACTATTTTCTTTATTAATTCTGACACTAAAATATTGTTTTGAACATCTATCATAAACTCTTTTATTTTTTCGGCAAATTCTTTTATTGCATTAGATGCTCTTGATATTTCGGGATATTCTTCTATATTACTGATTACTGACCATACAGATATTTCTCTTTGGTTTGCACAGTTTTGAATATTATCTATTGTGGTCTTTCCTATTCCCCTCTTAGGTTCGTTTATTATTCGTTTTAAGCTTATAAAATCCGCAGGGTTATAAATTAACCTTAGGTAGGCAATTATGTCCTTAATTTCCTTCCTATCGTAGAATTTTTGACCTCCTACAACTTTATAAGGTAAAGCTTCACTCATTAAATAATCTTCTATTATTCTTGATTGTGCATTCGTTCTATATAAAACACCAAAATCACTATACTTTCTATCTTCTTTTTCTCTTAATGTCTTTATCTCATTTATGATATTTTTTGCTTCATCTCTTTCATCTTCTGCTTTATAAAACTGAATTTTCTCTCCGTCACCATTGTTTGTCCACAATCTTTTGCTTTTTCTGCCTTTATTATTTTTTATTACTTCGTTTGCTGCATTTAGTATATTGCTAGTTGAACGATAGTTTTGCTCCAATTTTATAACTTTTGCTCCGGGAAAGGCTTTTTCAAACTCTAATATGTTTCGCATATCTGCGCCTCTCCATCCATAAATACTTTGATCATCGTCACCTACTACACATAAATTTCCGTATCCTGATGCTAGTAAACTTACTAATGTAAATTGTGCTGTATTAGTGTCTTGGTACTCATCTACTAAAATATATTTAAATTTATTTTGGTAATATGTTAAGACATCGGGATTTTCTAATAATAATTGAGTTGTTTTCATTATCAAATCATCAAAATCAAGTGCATTATTAGATAATAGTCTTTTTTGATATAAATTATAAACATTTCCAACTTTAGCTAATCTAAAGTCACTTTGATATTTCTTTATATATTCTTCACTTGTTACTAGTGTGTTCTTTGCTTTACTTATTTCGCCCATTATAAATTGATAAGATATTTGTTTATCGTCTATATTTAATTCTTTTTGACATTCCTTTATTAATGTTTTTTGGTCTGATGAATCAAAAATAACAAAATTTTTGTCATATCCTATTTTATCTATATCTCTTCTTAAAATTCTTACACAAGATGAATGGAATGTACTTATCCACATATCTTTAGAATCTTCTTCTAATAATTTTTCAACCCTGTCTTTCATTTCTTTTGCCGCTTTATTAGTAAATGTTATTGCAAGTATGTTATATGGCTTTACTCCTAAATTTGATATTAAATGTGCTATTCTATATGTTAAAACTCTTGTTTTTCCGGAACCCGCTCCTGCTATTACTAAAAGAGGGCCTTCTGTTGTATTTACTGCTTCTTTTTGTTCAGGATTTAAATCATTTATGTCTATCATTATTTTCAATTCCTTTCTTTGGTGTATCAGTCTTATCTATTCTAACTTATTTATATACTTTACACAAGAAAAATTTAGTTTAAATTTTATCAACATTTATCTTGAAAAACAACTTTCTTTCTGATATATTGTTTATATTCTTATATTAGAGGACTTCGTCAATATTTATCAACAGCCCTCTAACTTATATAATTACTAATGATAAAGATTTCAAAGCTTGTATTTATGCGTTATCAACACTTGTGGATAACTATGTGGATAACTTGTTATTATTTCAAAATTGCCACAAATTATTCATATTGACTGCTTTGGAGTTTTTTTTATGTTTTTTTTCAATATCTAAACTGTTTTTGGAAAGGGGTTTACAATGGCAAAGGTTTTAGATTCAGAATGGCAGAAGATTACTGACTGCCTAAAAGGAGAGGTTACTGAAATTAGCTTTAATACTTGGATTTCTCCAATTGTTCCTCTTTACATAGAAGACAATACTTTATTTTTAGAAGTTCCTACTGATTTTCACAGAACCAATATACAATCAAGATTTCATGATTTGTTAAAAAATACAATTAAATTCGTAAGAAATGAAGAATTAGATATAAAATATTTAATACCTGAAGAAGCTAAAAAACAAGAAGAAAAGAAGCTTCCGGGACAAAAGAATTTTGATAAAACTCCTACCGGTTTAAATCCACGTTACATTTTTGAGAACTTCGTTGTGGGGAATAATAATAGATTTGCACATGCTGCGTCTTTGGCAGTTGCTGAATCTCCTGCAAAAGCATATAATCCTTTGTTTTTATATGGGGGAGTAGGGCTTGGAAAAACACACTTAATGCATGCAATAGGTCATTATATTCTGCAGCAAAATCCTGAACAAAAAATACTTTACATAACATCAGAAAAGTTTACAAATGACTTTATTAATGCCATAAAAGAGCAGGCAACAGAAGGTAACAATGCTTTTAGAAACAGATATAGAAATGTAGATGTTTTACTTGTTGATGATATTCAATTTATTGCCGGAAAAGAAGGAACACAAGAAGAGTTTTTCCACACATTTAACGCGCTTTATGAGGCTAATAAACAAATTATTATATCCAGTGATAGACCTCCAAAGGATATTGAGCCTTTAGAGGATAGACTTCGTTCACGTTTTGAATGGGGACTTACTGCTGATGTACAAGCACCAGATTATGAAACAAGAATTGCAATTTTGAGAAAGAAAGCTCAACTTGATAATATTGATGTACCTGATGAAATTAATGCATTTATTGCTGAACGTGTTGATTCTAACATAAGAGAATTAGAGGGTGCATTAAATAAAGTCTTAGCTTTATCTCATCTTAATAACGAACCTCTTTCTATTGATTTAGCTAGAACTGCACTAAAAGATATAACAAATACACCTACAAAAAATATTACAATTGAACTTATTCAAAAAGTTGTGGCAAAATATTTTAATATAAAAGTAGATGATTTAAAATCTGCAAAAAGAAGTACAGACATTGCTGTTCCGCGCCAAATTGCAATGTATCTTTGCCGTGATGTCGCAAATTTATCACTACCTAAAATAGGATATGAGTTTGGAAAACGAGACCATTCAACTGTTATACATGCTTGTAACAAAATTTCTAAAGATGTAGTAGAAAACGAAGATATAAAGAAAAAAGTAGAAGAAATTAAGAAAATTATATTCTTTTAATTTTCCACAGTTTCCACAATACGAAAAATAGCATATTAGGCGGTTTTGCACAACTTACAATTAGCATTATTACTGATTTTTTATTTATCCACATATGGCAGTTGATATATTGTAAAAAACATGTTAAAAACTTTATTTCCACACACAAATTTTATAATGTGGATAAGTTATAACAGTTTATCCTCAGATTATTAACTGCTACGTTTCGTTTATAATTGAAAAAAATCAACTTTTCAACATTATCAACATGCCTATTACTATTATTACTCTTTAATATTTTAATAATAATAAAAAAAGAAAATTCCAATTTTGATTAAATATTAAAAAATGTTTATCCTGTATAGGGTTAGATAACATTTAAAAGGAGGTAAAAAATAATGAGATTACTAGTAGAAAAAGAAAGTTTATTAATAGGACTTACAGCAGCACAAAAAGCAGTAGCAACTAAAACAACTATGCCAATGTTAGAATGCTTTCATTTAATTGTAAAAAATGATATGCTTACTATTTCAGCTACTGACTTAGATTTAGGAATAGAATACAAACTTAATGTAGAAGTAAAAGAAGAAGGGGAAGTTACAGTAAGTGCCGGTATTTTTTCTGAGATAATAAGAAAGTTACCTGAAAGTACTGTTGAGTTATCAACAAATGAACAAAATCTTCTTATAATAGAATGTGAAGGTTCTTTATTTAATGTAGTAACCGGAAATAGTGCTGATTTTCCGGTTTTCCCAGAAGTTAATATTGAACAATCAATTGAAATAAAGCAAAATGTTTTAAAGGAAATGATAAGAAAGACTATATTTGCAGTAGGAATAGATGAATCAAGACCTATTTTTACAGGTTGTTTAATAGAGAAGAAAAATGACATATTAAATATGGTTGCATTAGATGGTTTTAGACTTGCTTTGCAAACAAAAGTGTTGATAAATGAAAATTCAGGTGATTTTAAGGCAATTATTCCAGGAAGAACTTTAACTGAAATATCAAAAATTCTTTTGGATACAGAAGATATTGTAAAAATTGGTGTTAATAGAAATCAAGGTATTTTTGAAATGCCTAATTGTATAGCTTTTACAAGAGTATTAGAGGGAGAATTCTTAGATTATAGACAAGCTATTCCTAAAGAAAAGGAATTACGAGTAATTGTTGATAAAAATACTTTATTAAGTTCTTTAGAAAGAGCAGCTGTTATGTCAAGAGATGAAAAGCAACTTCCTGTTAAGATAACTATTGCTGATTCACTACTTATTATTCAATGTGCTGTTCAATCTGGTAATGTAAGAGAAGAAGTTGTTGTTGAAAGTGTGGGAAATAATTTAGAAATAGGCTTTAATCCTAAGTATTTAATTGATGCGGTAAAAGCAGTAGATGACGGAAAAATAATTTTGGATTTTGGTTCTTCAATCTCGCCTTGTGTTATAAGACCTGAAACTGGGGAAGAATATACATATATGGTTCTTCCTGTTAGAATTTAAAATTAAAAAAGAGGAGTAGTTCTTTTTGATTATAGAAAGTATAAAACTAAAGAATTTTAGAAGCTATAAAACTAAAGAATTTTTTCTTTCGCCGACAACTAATGTTTTTTTCGGAAATAATGCGCAAGGAAAAACGAATGTTTTAGAGGCTGTTTATGTTTGTGCTTTAGGGAAATCTTTTAGAAGCAGAAAAGATGCTGAGTTGGTTAAATTCGGTGAAGATTTTGGAATTGTGGATATTTCGTTTTGTGATAAAATCAGAAAGAAAAATATTAATTTTATAGTTTCTAGTAAGAGTAAGAAACAAATTAAGATTAATGGAATAAAGCAAACAAAAATAAGTGATTTACTTGGAAATTTGTTTGTTGTCTTGTTTTCTCCTGAGGATATGACTTTTGCTAAAGGTGAACCGAACGAAAGAAGAAAAAGTTTTGATTTATTGATTAGTCAGTTAAATCCTGTATACATGCATGTTTTACAAGAGTATTATAAAGTTTTGGAGCAACGAAATTCTTTGTTAAAGAATAAAGAAAGGAATATTGATTATTCTGAACTGGATGTTTGGGATGAAAAGTTAGCAGAATTGAATATAAAAATTAAAGAAATAAGAAAAGAATACATCGAAAAAATAAAACCTATTTTTGCAAAGTATCATAAGGAAATTGCTAATCAGAAAGAAGATATGTTAATAAAATATAGAACTCAAGTTGAAGGTAGCAAAGAAGAAGTGGAAAAAGCTCTGAAAGATAGACGTATCCAGGATTTAAGGCGAGGCTTTACTTCTTATGGAATACACAGAGACGACTATATTTTTGAAATAAATGGACTTAGTTTAGGTCTGTTTGGTTCGCAAGGACAAATAAGGACTGCAATTTTATCTCTCAAGCTTGCCGAAAAAGATTTGTTTTATATAGAAAAAGGTGAAATGCCTATACTTTTACTTGATGATGTTATGTCTGAGCTAGATGGATATAGAAGAGAATATTTATATGAAAAATTAAAAAATTGTCAGGTTTTAATAACTTGTACGGATAAGCTAAATGGAAGCGATATTACATCTTTTGAGATAATAAAAGAAGTTTAACTAAATAAAATGAAAGCAAGACATAAAAGTAATGTTTTGTTGTCGCTTTCTTCTTCTTTATCGGTAAAAAGTATGTATATAAGCAGTATTAGAAGTATGTCATCAAAACATATTTTTCTGCCTATTAGCTTTTCAATTGGGTCTAAGAAAGAACGAAGAAAAGAGCTGTCTAGAAAAGAAGACTGCTCTTTTTTTACGTTTTCTTCCGGTTCATTGCAACAGTTTTCTTGTTTTTTTGAATTGGATTTTGTAGAATTCTTATTAGTTTTGTTTTGGATGGTTCTTTTTGAATAAGGAAAAGCAGAATTATTTCTGTATCTGCAAGAGTATGTCATAAGAATATACCTCCTTATGTTTTTTCTTCTTCATTACTATCAAAGAAATGAAGTTCATTTAGTAATTTAAAAGTGTCTGTTAGCATAATTATTTTTTCACATTGTTCTAATTTTTTTTGTCTTTTGGGGCTTAAGTATGGTTTTAAGGAAGTAAGTAGGTTTGATTCTGCTGAATTGTTAGATGAAGAAGTGTCTGATAAAAGTGAAATTATGTCTGATAGTTCACTTGCTGAATCATTGGATACATCTGCGTTTGATGTGTTTTCCATAGTGTTCACCACCTGTTAAATGTTTTTTAAATCCTTTTCTATTGTACTTGTGTCTATTTTTGATAAATCTGTTTTTTCTAAAACTTCTTTTAATGTTTCTGTGTCTTTTCCGAGTAAACTTTTTACTTTATTCGATTCGAGTAGTTTTTTTATGTCTTCTTTATTTGAGTTCTTTATTATACTTTTTGCTTTTTCTAAGTTTTTTGATAAATCCTTTTTTGGAAGTTTGGATAGAACAGCGGAAAGTTTTTTTACCATTTTTTCATCCATAATCATCTCTCCTTTTCGGTTACATTATATGCTTGAGTCTAAGAAAATGTGAACAAATATTGTAGTTAATGTTAAGTAACAAAATAACAAAAACACCATTGTTTTTTTGTTGAATATTGAAAATATACGTGATAGAATATTCCTTGGTGAAGTAAAACAAACAAAATAGGAGGAGTGAAAAATGGCTGAAAATAAGTGTTGTTGCTGCGAATTAGACGCAGAAAAAGTAAAAGAACTACAAAGAATTATTGAAGAACACAAAGAGCAAGAAGGAGCATTAATTCCTGTATTGCACGAAGCACAAGAGCTATTTGGATATTTACCAGAAAAGGTACAACAAATGATAGCAGATGGGTTAGGGCATAGCCTAGCAGAAGTTTATGGTGTTGCAACTTTCTATTCAAGATTTACACTTGAACCTAAAGGAAGATATAACATTCAAATTTGTTTGGGAACGGCTTGTTATGTAAAAGGTGCTGATAAGGTATTGGAAAAAATAGAAAGTGTACTTGGAATAAAAGCCGGTGAAACAACTCCTGATGGAAAGTTTTCTATTCAAGATACTCGTTGCGTAGGCGCTTGTGGCCTTGCACCTGTTATGGTTATTAATGATGAGGTTTATGGAAAAATGACTCCTGATATGGTTGAGGGAATCTTAGCTAAATATGAATAAGAAAGGAGATACGAGATGAAAACGTTAGAAGAATTAGAGCAAATTCGTAAGAATACTTTTGAACAAATAAAAATGAGAGTTGGAGAGAAGATTGATTCTAATAGAAAAAACATTCTGGTTTGTGGCGGTACAGGTTGTACATCTTCTAAATCTCCAAAGATTATTGAGGAATTGGAAAGAGAAATAAAGGAAAAACATTTAGAAAATGAAGTTCAAGTGATAAAAACAGGTTGTTTTGGTTTATGTGCTAAAGGACCTATTATGATTGTTTACCCTGGGGAAACATTCTACACAATGGTTAAACCAGAAGATGTTCCGGAAATAGTAGAAGAACATATTGTAAACGGAAATGTTGTTGAAAGATTGCTTATAAAGGATACAGAAACTGAACAACTTGCTCACACATTGCACGAATTAGGTTTTTATCAAAAACAAAACAGACTTGCACTAAGAAATTGTGGAAGAATAAATCCTGAAAATATTGATGAATATTTGGCTTTTGATGGTTATAAAGCTTTAGAGAAGGTTTTAACTGAGATGAAACCAGAAGAAGTAATTGATACTATGTTAAGGTCCGGATTAAGAGGCCGTGGTGGTGCCGGTTTCCCAACAGGAAGGAAATGGGCTTTTGCTGCAGCACAACCGGAAGGTCAAAAATACGTTTGTTGTAATGCTGACGAAGGAGATCCTGGAGCTTTTATGGATAGAAGTGTGTTAGAAGGTGATCCACATTCAGTATTAGAAGCTATGGCAATTGCTGGTTATGCTATTGGTTCAAATCAAGGATACATCTATGTTAGAGCAGAATATCCTATTGCTGTTAACAGACTTAGAATTGCAATTGAACAAGCTAAAGAATATGGTGTTTTAGGTAATAATATTTTTGGAACAAACTTTAGTTTTGATATAGGAATTAGATTAGGTGCAGGAGCATTTGTCTGCGGTGAAGAAACTGCTCTTATGACTTCTATTGAAGGTAAGAGGGGTGAACCTAGAACAAGACCTCCATTCCCTGCAATTAAAGGTTTGTTTGGAAAGCCTACAATATTAAATAATGTTGAGACACTGGCTAATATTCCTAAAATTATATTAAAAGGTGCAGAATGGTTCAGTTCTATCGGTACTGAAAAGAGTACAGGTACAAAGGTATTTGCTGTTGGTGGTAAGATTAATAATACCGGACTTGTTGAGGTTCCTATGGGAATTACACTTAGAGAGATCGTTTATGATATAGGTGGAGGAATTCCTAATGGCAAGAAGTTTAAAGCTGCCCAAACTGGTGGTCCTTCTGGTGGTTGTATTCCTGCAAGTCATTTAGATACACCTATTGATTATGATTCTTTAATGGCAATTGGTTCTATGATGGGTTCTGGTGGACTTATTGTTATGGATGAAGATAACTGTATGGTTGATATTGCTAAATTCTTCTTAGAATTTACTATTAGTGAATCGTGTGGAAAATGTCCACCTTGCAGAATTGGTACTAGAAGAA
Source organism: uncultured Clostridia bacterium (assembly GCA_934500865.1). Classification (GTDB taxonomy): domain Bacteria; phylum Bacillota; class Clostridia; order TANB77; family RGIG9151; genus RGIG9151. Next base: position 11,878 of record CAKSUD010000049.1, read on the forward strand.
TGTATGAAATATTAGATAGAATTACTAAAGGTCAAGGAGAAGAAGGAGATATTGAAAAGCTAGAGGAACTTGCTAACAATATTAAATGTTCTGCTCTTTGTGGACTTGGACAAACTGCTCCAAACCCTGTTTTGAGTACGATTAAATACTTTAGAGATGAATATGAAGCTCATATTAAAGAAAAGAGATGTCCGGCTGGAGCTTGTAAGAAACTTACTAATTACGTTATTAATCCGGATAAATGTAAAGGATGTAGCTTATGTGCTAGAAATTGTCCTGTTGGAGCTATTTCTGGTGAGATTAAGAGTCCATTTAAAATTGATCCGAACAAGTGTATTAAGTGCGGATTATGTATGAGCAAGTGTAACTTTAAGGCAATAGATAAAAAGTAAAAAGGGGTGAAAAAAATGGGTAAAGTTAATATAACTATTGATGGTGTTAATATACAGGTTGAAGATAATATGACAGTTTTGGAAGCTGCAAGACTTGCAGGAATTGAGATTCCTACACTTTGCTATTTAAAAGATACAAATAAAATAGGTGCGTGTAGAATATGTCTTGTAGAGGTTCAAGGTGCTAGAGGACTTCAAGCATCTTGTTCTTATCCGGTTTCTGAGGGATTGGTTGTTAGAACTAATACAAAAACAGTTTTGGATGCTAGAAAGGCTACTTTGGAACTTATACTTTCAGATCACAAAAAGAATTGTTTGAGCTGTTCAAGAAATACTGATTGCGAACTTCAAGCATTGGCAGAAAAAATGCAAATCGGAGATGTTATATATCAAGGAAACGCAGATGCATCCAGCGATATAGATGATCTATCAACATCTATTGTAAGAGATAATTCAAAGTGTATTTTATGTAGAAGATGTGTTGCTGTATGTAAAAATATCCAAACAGTAGGAGCAATTGATGTTGCTTATCGTGGAATGAATTCGAAAGTAACTCCTGCTTTTAACAAGTCGTTAAGAGACAGTACTTGTGTAAATTGTGGGCAATGTGTTGCTGTATGTCCTGTTGGAGCTTTAACTATTAAATATGATATAGATAGAGTTTGGGATGCTCTTCACAATCCTGATATGCATGTTGTTGTTCAAACTGCACCGGCGGTTCGTGCAGCACTAGGTGAAGAATTTAACATGCCAATTGGTGAGGCTGTTACCGGTAAGATGGCAGCTGCATTAAGAAGATTAGGTTTTGATAGAGTATTAGATACTAATACAGGTGCTGATTTTACTATTATGGAAGAGGGAACAGAGTTTATAGACAGACTTACTAAAAATGAGAATTTACCTCTTATTACTTCTTGTAG
>CAKSUD010000050.1 GCA_934500865.1 uncultured Clostridia bacterium
TGGCTGGGATGGCAGGACTCGAACCTACGAAATGCCACAGTCAAAGTGTGGTGCCTTACCAACTTGGCTACATCCCAATGTTCTGGGGTGGACGATGGGACTTGAACCCACGACAACCGGAACCACAATCCGGCGCTCTACCAACTGAACTACATCCACCATCAAAGCAATATTAATTCTATAATATAAATTTATACTTGTCAATAGATATTTATAAAAAATATACAAAAAAGTCACCTCGATATAAGGTGACTTTTTAAGTAAGAAATTAGTCTAATTCTTTCAAAATGTCATAAAGTATGCTGGAAATCTCCTCTAAAGGTATTCCCATACTTTTCAGTTTATTTACTTCGGCTAGAGTAGAAGTGTTAAATTTCTTAAGGGCTAATTCTATCTTTTCAGTGTCTGTACGGATTATATTCTCTACGATGTCTGAGAAATCTATGCAGTCGTTAGGGACAGGAACGCGAGTGACGAAGAATACAACACCTTGTCCGGCCATGTATCCGACTATGTACCCGATGCCGTTATACTTAATCGTTACATACGTTTCAAAAGATTTGCCATGTTGAATTTCAATGTGTGCTCTTTTTGCATAGCTTAGAATTTCTTCTACAAAGTAGCTTAACTTGTCTACATTCTTAGCATCTGAGGGGAGTAAATCTTCAGGAGTATACAACCACTCGTTGTCTAAAAAAGAAGCGTATTTGGCTGTAAATCCTTTAAGCCATTTGATGTAGTCGTAGTTTGATATAATCTCTTTTCTTAGTTTGTTACGATCGATCATTTCTTGAATAACATCAAGGTCTTTGTCTGCGGAAAAATTCTGATTTTTCATAGTTGGTCCACCTTTCAAAGTATCTCTAGGTTATGTATATATAAAAACTACTTAGTCATATTAACATAACTCGGAAAAGGTGTCAAGTTATAAAAAACATAGTTTTGGGCAATATTTTACTAGGTGAATGGAATATGAAATTAAAGAAATTGATTATATATGTTGCAAGTATAATTTTGGTTGGAGGAATTGTATTTATATATTTAGTTGGGAATTTTGTGTTTAATAGTTCATTAAACTTGGTGTCAAACTCTGAAACAAAAATAGATAGAGTTAATCAGTTAAAACAGATGGGAATAGATTATAATGAATTTAATTCGAAGTATAATGTTGAGGAGATAGAAATAAATTCTTCACTGGATGGACATATAATTCCGGCAGATTATATAACGAAAGATTCAAATAAAAATATGGTTGTACTTGTACATGGATTAGGAAGCAATAGATTATCTACTTATCCTGTTGCACAGGTATTTTTGCGAAATGGCTATAATGTTATTGCATACGACCAAAGAAGCTCCGGAAATAATTATGCAAAGTACAACACTTTCGGAGTATTAGAGAGCAAAGACTTATCAGACTATGTAGAGTATGCCAAAAGTAAGATAGATAGTGACGGAAAATTAGGCATATGGGGTGTTTCGTTTGGCGGTGCGACCGTCGGAGTATATTTAGAAGACGAAAAAGCAAATGATACAATAGATTTTGCAGTTCTAGATTCGCCACTTGGCAGTATGAAGTATATGATAGAAACAGGAGTAAATGAATTAGGGCTTAGTTTACCTGCAAATTTTATGACTTTTTGCGGGAATATAGTAACAAAAATAAGGTTGGGCTTTTGGTATGATGACGCAGAAGTCGCAGATAAGATAAAGAATACAAATGTTCCTGTTTTGGTAATAAACAGTAAGGCAGACAGATTAACACCATATTTTATGGGAAGAGGGATTTACGATGCGATTTTAGAGGAAAATAAAAGCATACTCACCGTTGAAGATAGTGAACATGCTTCTATTTTAGGAAGTTATCCAAATGAATATGAAAATAGTATTAAACAAATAATTAGTTAAGTTCGTCAAAGTCTATATCTAAAATAGGATAGTCTAAATAATCTACATCATCAAAATGCCACCATTCAGACGAAATCCTTCTGAATCCGTTATTTTGCATAACTTTTCCCAGTAATTCACGATTGTTTTTTTCTTCTTCTGTACAACCGTTGTAGTAGATAGATGCTTCAGGCCCAAAAAAATCAAAACCGGTAGGCATTGCTAATTCGTGGCCTTCTAAGTCCGTTAAAGTAATATCCACAGAAGCACCTCGATTATGGTTAGAACCTGTTTTGGGATTGGCGATATATCCTTTGGTCGCAGGATTAATTCGTTCGGCAGCGGCTCTTAGTAAATATTGGTATCTATTTGGCCTATAAGCATCGAATATTTTAATTCTGTATCCAAGACTATATAATTCTTCATTTGCGGCAACTAATTTTTTTGCGGTATTTTCAAGGAGATATGGTTTTGCGATTTTGGGATAAAATTGTTCACCGGCAAAATTATCAGTTGTGGCATATCTAAGTGAGAAGGTTAAATTCGTATCAAGAGTGGATAAATCTACTAAGTCGTATTTGGATTCTTCAAGTGTCGTAGGAAAGTATAAAGAGTCTTCATAGTTTATAGTAATATTGTTAGGTTTATTGTTTTCATCCATATGTTTATACATAAATATAGAACCTCCTAATAATAAAATTAAGAGGACAATTATTATTTTCTTCATAATTACCTCCAAAGTTTGACAAAATAAGCGTTATTTGATACAATTATATCGGTGTTTTTTAAAAAATAATTAATAAAACAGATTCTAGCAATTAAAAAACAACATTTTAGCCGAGAAATCGGAAGAATAGAGGTCATTTATGCATAACGTTTATGAAAGTCCGTTTGGAAAGAGATACGCAAGTAGTGAGATGCTTTATTTATTTTCAGATGATAACAAGTTTAGAACTTGGAGAAAGTTATGGATTGCGCTTGCTAAAGCTGAAAAGGAATTTGGGTTACCAATAACAGATGCTCAAATTGAAGAAATGGAAAAATTTAAGGATGACATTAATTATGATGTTGCTGAAGAAAAGGAAAGAAAATTCAAGCACGATGTAATGTCACATATTCACGCATACGGAGCACAGTGTCCGGAAGCTATGCCTATAATGCATTTAGGTGTTACTTCTTGCTACGTTGGAGACAACACAGACTTACTTATAATGATGGATGCATTAAAACTTATAAAGGCAAAATTAGTTGCAGTAATGGAAAAATTAGCAGATTTTTCAATGAAATATAAGGATATGCCTACATTAGGATTTACACATTTCCAACCTGCGCAACTTACAACAGTAGGAAAACGTGCTTGTCTATGGTTACATGAATTATATTTAGATTATCAAGAAATTAATTTTGTTATAGATACAATGAAACTTCGCGGTGTGAAAGGCACAACCGGAACACAAGCAAGTTTTATGGACTTGCTTGGAAACGATTCTAGGAAAGTAAAAGCACTAGAAAAAAGGGTAGCCGAAATTATCGGTGTTTCTGAACTTTACCCAATCACCGGACAAACATACTCAAGAAAAGTAGATTCAAGAGTACTAAATGTACTATCTGCAATTTCTCAAAGTGCATATAAATTTGCAAACGATTTAAGAATGTTACAAAGTTTAAAAGAACTAGAAGAACCATTCGAAAAGAAGCAAATCGGTTCATCTGCGATGCCATATAAGAGAAATCCTATGAGAAGTGAAAGAATATGTTCACTAGCTAGGTTTGTTATGGCAGACTCATTAAACCCTGCAATGACAGCTAGTACACAATGGTTTGAAAGAACATTAGACGATTCTGCAAATAGACGTCTATCAATTGCAGAAGGATTTTTAGCAGTAGATTCAATCTTACTTATTTACTTAAATATTATTTCAGATATAGTTGTATATCCGAAAGTAATCGAAAAACATATAAAAGATGAATTGCCATTTATGGCTTCTGAAAATATAATGATGGAAGCAGTAAAAAAAGGCGGAGATAGACAAGAATTACACGAAAGAATAAGAGAACATTCTATGGAAGCAGGAAGACAAGTAAAAGAATTAGGATTACCTAATGATTTGTTAAAACGTATAAAAGAAGATCCGGCATTTGACTTAAAAGATGAGGAAATGGACGAAATCCTAAAACCTGAAAAATACATCGGAAGAGCAAATGAACAAGTAGAAGAATTCGTAAACGAATATATTAATCCGATTATAAAAAATGAAGAAAAATATACCGGAAGTAGTGAAATGAAAGTGTGACCATTAGGGACGGTTCTTTTTGGTCAAGCAAAAAAAATAGCCACAATTCGCTAAGTAAGTGAGTTGTGGCTATTTTTGTTTTTAGACCTGTCACTTTTGGTCAAAGTTACGAGGTATTCTATTAGATAGAGAAGATATAACTTCGTAATTAATCGTGTCGTATATTTTTGCAATATCTTCAACTGTGATTTTTTCATTGTCCCAAATATAAACATCGTCACCTACATTTGCATCAATACCGGTTACATCTACCATAAAGCAATCCATACATACTTTTCCTACAATTGGTGCAATTTTTCCGTTTATCACAACATTTCCGGTATTGGATAAGCTTCTTCTTATTCCGTCAGCATATCCAATCGGAACAGTAGCTATTTTAGAAATATGTTTTGTACAAAAGTCTCTATTGTAGCTTATATATGTGTTCGTGGGCACTTCCTTTAAAAATGAAATCTTAGATCTTAATGTTAGCACAGGCTTTAACTGAATTTTAGTTTTTAAACTTTCATCAGGATAGTAACCGAGCAGTATAAGTCCCGGGCGAACAAGATTAAAATGCGCCTTTGGAAAGTTAATTATTCCTGCTGAATTACAACAATGAATATATTTAAAATTAACCTTGCTTTTGGCTGTTTCAATAGCTTTGGTAAATGTATCTATTTGCTTTAAGGTGTATTCTTCACTCGAGTCACTTGAAGAAAAGTGCGTAAAAATTCCGGTAATTTCTATATTTTTATTTTGAGATGCAATACTTAAAAACTCACCAAGTTCTTCTAGCTTCAGTCCGGTTCTACCCATACCGGTTTCTATTTCAATATGAATTTTATACTGTTCACCAGAAGAAATAAGCTTATTTAGTAATGAAATAGAAGCAACAGAAATAGTTAAATCATACTTAGAAGCAAAGTAAGTTTCATCCACAAACGGTTGATTTAGAATTAGTATATCGCCCTTGTATCCAAGTTGTCTAAGCTTAATTCCTTCATCAATTATCGCAACACCGATTATCTTTATTCCCAGTTTATTAATTAGTTCAATATTGTAATTAATAAAACTTCCATAAGCATTATCCTTAAAAATTGGCATTATATCTACATCGTCGCCAACAAAACTCTTGATTTGATTGTAATTATATTTAAAATTCTCAAGACTTACATCCATAGAAACATTCCATACTTTTTCCATAAGTCATCCTCCTTCGTGTGGATATATTCTATCACTAATTTATATTAAAAAATAGAGATAAAATTCAAATAATCGAACTTTACAAGTTATGTTAATTATGATAAAATTATTAACGTTATTTAGCCCAAAATATGTATAGCTATGTTGTTATGCAAAATAAACTAACTAAAATTTTAGGAGGTAGAATCATGACGTATAAGAGGTCTTCAATCAAAGGCTGGTGGGTCGCAAAGGAACGTAATTGGCTGACTTTTGCTGAGATTAATCCGAAGGAAACTTTAAGAGATGACTTGTTTATAGTTGGCTGGTATGAAAATGGACTTGCAACAAGCAGTAACAAAGTAGTGAAGATTATAAAAGAAGGAATTGTTACCGCTAAAGGAACTTTATATCCGTTTGAAGAAGCACACAAATTGTATATTCAGTATTTAATCAAGACTCGTGACAAAAGTACGTTGGTAGCAACTAATTGGTCTGTCAGGAAAATAGGGAAAATACTTATTGACGTTGGAAAGTCTAAGGCTTATGATTATTCGATTATTCAAGATGAGTACTTTGAAATGATTGCTGATATAACTCAAGCAGGAAAAACTACATATGATGTTATATTTAAGTTCCAGCGTGACCTTTTTTATACTTATGCTGTTATGTTTTCAGGTTACAGTGGTTCATCAAGGATTATTCTTTCACCTTTTTCAAGGCGCCAAGTTTGTACAATGATTGGTATTCCGAATGTCATAAAAAGAGACATTTGGTTTACGAAGGATATAGTAATTAGAAATTAAGTAAAAAATAACCGTACTAAGTAAGATTACTTAGTGCGGTTATTTTTTTAATGACTTAACACAAATCTGAAGAAAGTTTCACTACTCTTTCCATGAGGTCTGTTAAATCGCCCAAGTCTAAATAAATTTATATTATCTAAATCAACTTGAGTTTCGCTGCAAGTAAGGGCAGCCTCAAAACCTAGCTCCTCCAAAATCTCAACCGATTCTTTGCACAAATGCCCAAACGGATAAGTAAAAGTATCCGGTCGTCTGCCTGTGAACTCAAAAATTTTATCTTGTAACATAGAAAGGTCATCACTTAAGACCTTTTTGTAATTTTCAAAACTCTCGCCATTTTTAATTTTGCATCCTTGCCTCGTAGCATTTGAATGTAGAGTGTACGTGTGATTTTGGATTTCAACTCTCGGATTATTAGATAATTCTTTTATTTCATCCCAAGTAAGGTAACAATACTCAGGCACAGGGCAATGCTCCTTTTCGGACAAATCAGAAAAACTACCAACAACCGACACAACAGCCTTCATATCATATTTCTCTAAAAGGGGAACTAAATAAGTAAGACAACATTCGTGACCATCATCAAAAGTAAGCATTATAGGCTTCTCGGGCAGTGGAGTGCCATTTTTTACAAAATCGATTATATCCTTCATAAGAATTGTAGTGTATCCATTATCCTTTATATAAATCATATCCTTTTCAAGTTGGTCAACAGAAGTTACATAAGGTCCAAGCATATTACTTTTCTTAGAAATATTGTGGTACATAATTATAGGCATTTTATTATCGGCACTTTCCACTTGTGTAAATGGGAAAATAATAGCAAAGATAAGCAAAATTATTATGATAAAGCTAAATATAGCCTTCCTTTTGGAAATTATAAAAAACATATGAATTCCCTCCTTATAATAAATCTATGAACTAAAAATCAAAAATATAAGCCAAAAATGTCGTCACCGTTTTTTCAAGAAATTAACTAAAACCCTTCACAATAACATCACATTTGTGGTCTATACTAAGAAACATAAGATAAAGTTTAGGGGGTGCATTTAGATAATGCAAAAAAAGAAAAAAATAATAATCATTGGAGTGGTAGTCGTAGCATTAATCGGAGGTGTGGTGTTCGCATTTACCAGAGGAGGTAACACATCAAAAACAGTTATAACTAAAGTAACTGCACAAAAGGGCAACATAAGTAACACAATAAGTGGTTCAGGTACAGTAAATCCAATAGAGGATTATACAATTGTAACAACCGTAACAGGAGAAATATTGTCAGACAACGTAGAGATAGGTCAAGAGTATAAAAAAGGTGATTTGTTATATGTAATAGACAATACAGACGCTAAAAACAACATAACAAAAGCTCAAAATTCATTAGAAAAACAAAAAATGTCTTATGAACAAGCAACAGACGGTGTTGCAAACTTAACTGTAAGTGCTCCTTTCTCCGGAAGAATAGCAAACCTATATGTAGAAGAAGGGGACAGTATAAATAACGGAACAAAAATAGCGGACTTAGTAGATTCCAATACACTGGTAGTGAAATTGCCATTTTTAGCAACAGACGCTAAAAACATAAACGTGGGAAATGAAGCTAAGGTATACTTAGAACTTTTAGGAGAAGAAACAACCGGAACAGTTCAAAAGGTAGCAACAGGAAGCTATACAAACTCATACGGTGCAATAGTTACAGATATAGAAATAAGCTTTAAGAATCCAGGCAACCTACTATCCGGTGAATTAGTATCTGCAACAGTAGGAAACTATGCATGTAATTCTACCGGAACAGCAAGCTATAAAAATGAGACAACATTAACAGCAAAAACATCCGGAACTATCAAAAGTCTTAACTTTTCAAACGGAGACTTAGTAAATAACGGAGACATTATCTTAACAATAACAAACGATTCAACATTGCTCAATAAAAAATCAGCACAACTTTCACTAAGTGAGGCCGAGATTTCACTTGAAGAAGCAAATGAAGCGTATAACGATTGTACAGTTTTAAGCCCAATAGACGGAACAGTTACATATAAGTACTATAAAGCCGGAGATGAACTTACAAGAACAGAATCAACAACATTGGCAGTTATAGCAGATATGAGTAAATTATCATTTAGTATGAGCATAGATGAGTTAGATATAAAAAGCATTAAACTTGGTCAAAAGGTTATAGTCACAGCAGACGCATTAACAGGTCAGGAATTTGAAGGAGAAATTACAAACATAAGTATAGTAGGCTCTACTTCAAGCGGAGTTACAACTTATCCGGTTACAGTAGTTATATCGGACTATGATGGATTATTACCGGGAATGAATGTAACAGCCGAGATTGTGTCTGAAGAAGTAACTGATGTAATTATGGTACCGACATCTGCCGTATCTCGTGGAGACGTTGTATTGGTAAAAGAAGAGTATGCTAATTCTTTAGAAGTAAATAAGAACAAGACATCAACTGAGAACGAAGAAGACAACAAAAAGAAAACAACATCACCCGGAGAAATTGTAGAGATGAGAAATACACCGGAAGGCTATAAATATATAAAAGTTACAGCAGGACTTAGCAGTTCAGACTATATAGAGATAAAAGAAGGGCTAAGTGAAGGAGCTGAGGTATATGTGGTTTCAACAGTAAGCGAGAAAAATTCAAATTCATCATCCTCTAACGGAATGTTTGGAATGAGTGGAGGAGCTTCAATGGGAGCAATGCCTATGGGAGATATGGGCGGAGGTTCTTTCCCAAGCGGAGGAGGTAACTTCTCCGGTGGCGGCCAAGGAGGAAACAGAGGCGGAATGCCGGGAGGTAGATAATTATGATAGAATTCAAAAACATTTATAAGATTTACCAAGTAGGTGATAGCGAAGTAAGAGCGGTAGATAATGTATCTTTTAAAATCGAAAAAGGAGAGTTTGTTGCAATAGTTGGTCAGTCCGGTTCGGGAAAGTCTACCTGTATGAATATAATAGGTGCGTTAGACGTTCCTACGAGCGGAGAGTATTTATTAAATGGTAAAGATGTAAGTCATTATACAGATAACCAACTAGCCGAGATCAGAAATCAAACTTTAGGCTTTATATTTCAGCAATACAATTTAATAGCAAAACTAAATGTATATGAAAATGTTGAATTGCCGTTACTTTATAGGAATATGACAGCAGAAGAAAGAAAAAAGCGAGTTATGGAATCTTTAGAGAAGGTAGGACTAAAGGAGAGAGTACATCATATGCCTAACCAATTATCCGGCGGTCAACAGCAAAGAGTTTCTATTGCTAGGGCGTTAGCTACACATCCTTCTATTATACTAGCGGATGAGCCAACAGGAGCTTTAGATTCTAAAACAGGTCATGAAGTTTTAGAGTTCTTAAAGCAATTAAACAATGAAGGAAACACAATAGTTTTAATTACGCACGATTTAGGTATTGCTGCCGAAGCTAAGAGAATAATAAGAGTTCAAGATGGAAAGGTAATTAGTGATAAATGTGCTTAAAAAAGTAGGAAAGGAAAACGTATATGAATGTAAAGCAATCATTTAAATTAGCTATAAAGAGTATTTCTACAAGTAAATTTAGGTCTTTTCTAACAATGCTTGGAATTATAATCGGTGTAGCTGCGGTAATTGTATTGGTAAGTTTGGTAGATGGATTTTCTAAAGATATGACTTCTTCCTTTGAAGCAATGGGGACGAATCTAATAACTGTTAGCGTTATGGGAAGAGGAAACAATACAAAAATTACACCGTCAGATATGATGAACTTCGCGAGTGAAAATGATGATGTTATATCTGCCGTATCTCCACTTGTTACAGTTTCTGCAACAATAAAACGTGGAAGTGAGAATTTAACTTCTACTGTATATGGAGCTAGTGAGTATTACGATAAGATAAAAAGTTATGAAGTAGAAAGCGGAAGGTTTATTCAGTACATAGATATAGAGAAAAGACAAAAGGTATGCGTTATAGGAAAGTATATCGCAAATGAGTTATTCCCAAGTGGGGATATAGTTGGTGAAGATATAAAAATAAACGGAGAAAAATACACTGTGGTTGGTGTACTATCTGCTAAGCAAGATGCTAAAGAGGGCGGAACTGACGATATGCTAATTATCCCATATACAACTGCATCAAGATTATCCAGAATGGCATCTGTTTCTAGTTATAGTTTTAGTGCGTCAAGTAAAGATGTAGTTAGTGAGGCACAAAGTAAAATAGAAGCTTATCTATTTAGTGTGTTTGGCAATACAAACTATTATAACGTATATAACCAAGCAGATTCACTTGAACAAATTAATGAACTTTCAAGTACACTTACATTGGTTTTAGTTGGTGTTGCAGGAATATCTTTATTAGTTGGCGGTATTGGTATTATGAATATAATGCTGGTGTCTGTCACGGAACGTACAAGGGAGATTGGTATTAGAAAGTCTTTAGGCGGAAAAAGGAGAGATATTTTACTTCAATTCGTAATAGAGGCAGGAACAACCAGTGCACTTGGCGGAGTTTTAGGAATTATATTTGGATGTGTTGTTGCATACTTTGCAGGTAAGTTGCTTGATATGACTACGGTTATATCCATTAATGCAATTATAATAGCATTTTCAGTGTCTGTCGGTATTGGAATTATATTCGGATACTTTCCGGCAGCAAAAGCATCAAAGCTTAATCCAATAGATGCATTAAGACATGATTAAGGAGGAATAGAAAAATGAAAAAAATAGTTTCACTAGTTATATGCTGTTTAATTTTTATGAGTTTTTCATTTGCAGAAAACATATCTGCTGATGATGTTAAATTAATACTAAGTGGTATGGAGATTATAGATAGTAGTGATGAAGTAAGTGAAAATGTTACAAGGGCAGAGCTTGCCAAAATTTTGGTAAAGGCATCTGCTGATGCAAGCTTATCTAATTTGACGAGCAGAATTTCGGTGTTTTCGGATGTGCCGTATAGCTATGGAGGAGCTAATTATATAAGAATATCAGCTATAAACGGATATCTAACCGCATATTCTGATGGCGAGTTTAAACCACTAAATATAGTAAAGAATGAAGAAGCAGTAACAGCTGTATTAAAGCTTCTTGGCTATACTAATAAGGATTTTACACAGTCATATCCATATGAACAGTTATCTATTGCTAAAGATATAGGGCTTACAGACGGAGTAGACACAACAATAGGAAATAGCATAACAAGAGACAACTTATACAGATTAATTTATAACGCCTTGTCATGTAATACAAAAACAACAGGTAAAAAGTATATAGAGACTTTAGGCTATACTTTAACATCTGAAACCGTAGCTTTGGGGGATGTAATGTCTAAAAATGTAGAAGGACCTATAACTTATGCAAACGGAGATTTATATGAGATAACCGGATTAACTAATCCGACTGTATATATTAACGGAGAAAGAAAAGATATTGATGATATAGAACTTTATGACGTTTTATATTATAGCAAGAATAGTAATACTATTTGGGCATATAGAGAAAAGGTGACAGGAATGGTAGAAGAAATAAAACCTAATAAGGAAGCACCTACATCTGTAACTATTTCAGGGAAAACATATAAATTATCTACATATTCTGCACAAAAAGCATTTGGAGTTTCAGGAATTAGCTTGGGAAATATGGTTACTGTTTTATTAGATAGGAATAACGAAGTATCTGATGTTTACTTAACAGAAAATTTGTATTCAGAGCAAGTAGGCGTAATATTATCTACCGGTAAAAAAGAAAAAATGCAAACTGATGGAAGCAGTAAAGTTACATATTATGCAACAGTATTACTTTCAACAGGCGAGACGATAGATGTTTCTACAAGCAGTAATTACAGTAAAAAAGTAGGATATACTGCAAAGATTTCATACAAAAACGGCAAGGTTTCTATATATTCCACAAGCAAGACAACAGATATTTCGGGTTTGTTTAATTTAGATGCGAAAACAATAGGAAGTAAAAACAAAATAAGCGATAGTGTGAAAATATTGGAGGTAGATGAGTTTGGAAATACATTAACTGTGTATCCAAATAGACTTGACGGAGTTTATATAGCTAAAGAAGATGTTGCACTTGTTACGAAAAACAGTAAAGGTGAAATAGCGAGCATGATAATAAAAGATGTTACCGGTGATACGGCAAAGTACGGAATTTTAGAGAGTGTAAATGAAGGACATGATAATGAGACATATACTTGTACGATAGATGGTAATTCGAAAGATTACTCTAACAGTGAAATTTCATTTTCTGTTAAAGAAGGCCCTGTACAAGTTTATTTAGAAGGTCAGTCTTTAGGGAAGATTAAAAACTTGGAAAAGGTTGAAGGAAGTATAGTAAATGTAAATAATTCCTATGTGGAAAATTCAAAAGGAGAAAGGTTAAAGGTTGCGAGTGATGTGGTTGTGTATTTAAGAGAAAATTCCGAATACAATTTATCTACAATGGATGAAGCAATGAGCGGAGAGTATAATGTTTTGGCTTATTACGATAAGGAGGAAAAAGAAGGAGGACG
>CAKSUD010000051.1 GCA_934500865.1 uncultured Clostridia bacterium
CATTTTGGTTAGTAAGTTATTTATAATTATGTTTTTGTACTTAACCACGTTCCTATGTATCGAGAATTGAGAAGAAGGCTATTGAAAAAATAAATGATGGCATGGATAAATAAAAAAGAAGGAGATTTTAATCAAAGCTAGAAGATATAAGTGCGGAAAAAGAGTAATTTTATTTTGTTTTTTGCCGATATATTTTTAGATGTTAAAGATAAGGATATATTATTTAATAATGGATGTTTATGATTGAGGAGGAAATTAATATGGAAGAACAAAAGTTTATGCCTGAGGGTTGGAACTTGGCAGATAATGAAGTTGATGAGGAATTAGAGAGAAAAGTTGCTATTTTGACTGAAGCTATGGAAAAGAATGAAACTTTAGAAGGCTTAGTTACTATGGCTGATTCTGATTTTAATCTTCATGTTGATTTAGATGGCATAAAGGGAATTGTGCCAAGAAGTGAGGTTAGTTCTACTGTTGAAGCAGATGGACTTCCAAGACCGGTGGCGTCTATTACAAAGGTTAACAAAAGAGTACAATTTAAAATAAAAGAAATAAAGCGTGAAAATGGTCAAGTTACGGTTGTATTGTCTAGGAAGGCTGTTGAACTTGAAGTAAGAGATTGGATGTTTAAAAACCTAAAGGAAGGTATGGTTTTAAGTGGTATTGTTAGAAACATGGAACAATACGGTGTGTTTATTGATATTGGTGGTGGAGTTACAGGATTACTCCATATTGAAGATATATCTGTTGCAAGAATTATGCATCCGGAAGAAAGATTTAAGATTGGCGATAAGATTAAAGTTATGGTTAAGAGCTTTGATAAGTCTACCGGAAAAATTGTTCTTACACATAAGGAATTACTTGGTACTTGGGAAGATAACATTAAAGATTTCCAAGAGGGAACTACCGTTATCGGTATTGCGAGAGCAAGAGAGAAAAATGGTATTTTCGTTGAGTTAAGACCTAATTTGGTAGGATTGGCTGACCACAGACCTGGTGTTGAATATGGTCAAAGGGTTAGTGTTTTTATAAAGAAAATTATTCCGGAGAAAAAGAAAATAAAGCTTGTTATTGTTGGTTAAAATCACTATTGTGATTAATATAAATTTATACATTCTGTGTTTATAGAATGTAGTTGGAGGTTCAATTATGATTAATGATAATGAAGTTAAAGCGACAAAATCGCCATTTGCGATGCGTCCAAATGAAGAGAAGGTTTATGATGGCAAGACCGGATATTCATCTGTAAATCAGGCTGTTTTTATGGTGGATATGGGGTATGTTAATGAATTGCATTTTGAAATGCTTGAACTTATAAGTACATTTGAGTTTATAACTTCAAGACAAATATACCAACTCTTACAGCTAAAAGGTATTGAGATTAAAGACCAAAATAAGGTTAATGCTAGACTTGAGAACTTAATTAAAGCTAGAGCTATTGTTAAATATTATTTTAAGAGTGATGAAGGCAACGGAATTTATCGTATTTATTGCTTAGATAAGGCCGGAAAGTACTTACTTAATTCTAGAGAAATTAGAACTGAATGGGTTCCTACTAATAACACAAAACCTGTTCATTTAATTAAAAAGAGACTTGCAGGCAACCAAGTTATTATTGCATATATGATGAAATCAAAGTATTTTAAAAATTATGTTGTTGACCCTGTTTTAATGGCAAAGCGTCAAAATATAAGATTTAAGGTTTCCGGTGGAGTTGTTACTTTGAATAAAGACGGAAAGAATACAGATTTACTTTTCGAGGCAGTAAGACGTGAACCTGGTTGGGAAGAAAAATTAGTTACAAAGATGCAACTTTATTCTGAATTCTATGAATATTATAACGTGAGAGATTCAGGATTTGATAATCCTCCACAATTAGTGATTTTAGGTGAGGATGACAGTCACTTGGTAGAAATTTTCAAATTGATTGTTAAGAACAAGATTGGATTTAAAGATTGCAATCCTTTATACACCACAGATTTAAGACAGTTAGATGAAACTTTGGAGAAATCGCTTATTTCATTTAATTATAGTGAGGAAAAGAGAAAGTATATTATGGAGATTTTTGAAAGCGACTTACTTGCTCCTGTTGATGATAAAGATGATGAGGACGATATTGATGTAGATATCGAGTAAAATGGATATCCAAGCAAATATACTTTTTAGGTGTGTATTTTGCTTGGATATTTTTGTGCTTAATTAACTAGAAAAAACTAAGGGGTGAAATGATGAAACTAAAAGAAGTTTTTCGTGAAGTAATAATTGGAATTTTGCCTATTGCGTTTGTTATAACTATATTACAGTTTACTATTACACCGGTAGCGATGGAGACTTATTTGACGTTCCTATGGTGTACAGTGTTTGTAATTATTGGCTTGTTTTTATTCCTCATTGGAATTCAATATGGGTTCTTAGAGGCGGGAGAAAATATAGGACGAGCTACTGTAAAATTGGGTAAAATGCGTTGGATATTATTTGTTACTATTTTATTAGGTTTTGGTGTTACTTTGCTTGAACCTGATGTTCAGGTTTTTAGTAATCAGGCGGCGGACTTGATTGAAAGTATAAACGGCGAGACTTTATGTATGGTTATTGCAATAGGAGTTGGGCTTTTTGTAGGAATTGCATTTTTGAGAATGTTCCTAAATATTGCTATAAAATACATATTAATAGCGGGATATTTATTGGTTTTTGGATTGGTGGCTATTTGTCCGCCAGACTTAGCTGCTGCTGCGTTTGATGCGGGTGGAGCTACGACCGGCGCACTTACCGTCCCTTTTTTGCTATCTTTGTCAATGGGCATATCGTCAATGCTTAGCCGTAAAAAGGAGTCATCTGACAGCTTTGGAATAATTGGTATCGCTTCACTTGGACCGATTTTGAGTATATTGCTTATGGGGGTGATTAATCGATGATAGAGAAATTTGCGGAAGTTGGACTTAATTGCTTTATTTCGATTTTACCTTTGCTAATTACATTTATATTATTTCAGATATTTTTCATTAAAATGTCTCGCAAGAAGTTTTTTAGTGTATTAAAAGGTATTATGATTGCTTTTATAGGAATTGTGTTTATGATTTTTGGACTGGAAGTTGGGTTTGTTCCGATAGGACGAGCTATGGGAATTGAATTTGCCGGTTTATCATATAATTGGGTTATAGTGCCTATAAGTTTTATACTTGGATTTTTTATAACTAAGGTTGAGCCTTCGGTTAATGTTTTGGTGAATGATGTTGATAAAGAGACTAGTGGCGCTGTTAATAAAAAGGTACTTACTTATACTTTGGCAATTGGAGTTGGACTTTCTTTAGCATTGGCAATGCTTAAGATAATTCTTGGAATTTCATTGTGGTATATTGTTGTGCCGGGGTATTTAATTTGTTTAATACTTACATTTTTCTCCGGCGAAAGATTTACAGCACTTGCGTTTGATGCAGGTGGAGTTACAACAGGGGTAATGACAAGTACATTTTTACTTGCTATGGCACTTGGACTTGCAGAAGGGTTGCCTGGAGCTAATCCGGCTACT
This sequence comes from uncultured Clostridia bacterium, assembly GCA_934500865.1. Lineage (GTDB taxonomy): Bacteria > Bacillota > Clostridia > TANB77 > RGIG9151 > RGIG9151. Next base: position 3,530 of record CAKSUD010000051.1, read on the forward strand.
GATGGCTTTGGACTTATTGCCATAGTTGCTATGACACCGATATTATTGGTTATGTTACTTGGAAAAATATATGAAGGTAAAAAGAGAAAGGGGAAGAAGTAAATGTTGGGAATTAATGATGGATATGAGTTAATTGTTACTATTGTAGATAAGGGAAATGCAGAAGATGTTATAGAACAAGCTAAAAAAGGCGGTGCAGAGGGCGGAACGATTTTGAGTGGAAGAGGTGCCGGAAGTAATGATACAGCTAAGATTTTAGGAATTTTAATTGAACCTGAAAAGGATGTTGTACTTACTTTAATTGAAAAGAGCAAAACAAAAGATGTACTTGAATACATTACAGAAGGCTTGGAATTAAATAAACCAGGAAAGGGAATAGCATTTGTTGTAAATGTTCCTAAGGTTGTAGGAATAGTTCACAAACAATAAAATTATTTAGGAGAGGCGTAATAATGGATTTTATACAAGAACAATTAAAAAATGAATTTAATTTAAGAGAATTTCAAGTTAAAAATACAATAGAATTAATAGATGGAGGAAATACAATTCCTTTTATCGCAAGATACAGAAAAGAAGCAACAGGCGAGTTAAGTGATGAAGTCTTAAGAGATTTTTACGATAGACTTATATATCTTAGAAAACGTGAAGAGCGTAAAGAGGAAATAATTCGTTTAATTGATGAACAAGGCAAATTGACTGATGAATTAAAAACTCAAATAGAAAAAGCTGAAACTATGACTGAAGTTGAGGATTTATATCGCCCGTATAAGCAAAAGAAGAGAACTAGAGCGACAATTGCAAAAGAAAAGGGATTAGAACCACTGGCAATAATTATTAAAGAACAAAAAAATCATTCTGGCGATAAGTTAGAAATTGCGAGTCAATTTGTTAATGAAGAAAAGGGTGTATCTTCTAGTGAGGATGCAATAAATGGTGCGTTAGATATTATTGCCGAGGAAATTTCGGATAATGCTGATTTTCGTAAGGAAATAAGAAAGATGACTCTAGATAAAGGAATGCTTGTGTCTACTGCAAGTAAGCCTGAAGAGAAAACTGTGTATGAGATGTATTACGATTTTTCAGAACCGCTTAGCAAAATCCCAAGCCATAGAGTTTTAGCCATAAATCGTGGTGAAAACGAGGGAGTATTAAAGGCAAAAATAGATATTGAGCCTGAGGAAATTATAAGCTTTTTGGAGTCTAATGTAATAACCGGAGACAGTATTTTTAAAGACGAGCTTAAAAATTGTATAATGGACTCATATAAGAGATTAATTTCTCCTTCTATTGAAAATGAAATCCGTAATGATTTAACTGAAAATGCGGATGAAAAGGCAATTCGTGTGTTTGGTGTAAATATAAAGAACTTGCTTCTTCAAGCACCACTAAAAAATATGACTGTAATGGGGTTTGACCCCGCTTATAGGACAGGTTGTAAGATTGCTGTTATTGATGAAACAGGAAAGCTTTTAGCTACAACTACGGTATACCCAACAATGCCACAAAATGATGTTGAAGGAGCTAAGAAAACATTAAAAGAGCTTATAAAAAAACATAATGTAAATATGATAGCGATAGGGAATGGAACTGCATCTAGGGAATCTGAACAGTTTGTTGCGGATATGTTAAAAGAGATAAAAGAAGAGGTTTATTACACTATTGTAAGTGAGGCCGGTGCATCTGTTTACTCTGCATCTAAACTTGCAACGGAAGAATATCCGGACATAAATGTTTCACTTAGAGGTGCTATTTCTATTGCAAGAAGACTTCAAGACCCTTTGGCTGAACTTGTGAAGATAGACCCCAAGAGTATTGGGGTTGGTCAATATCAACATGACGTAAACCAAAAAAGACTGGATGAAGCACTAACAGGCGTGGTAGAAGATGCTGTTAACAAGGTTGGAGTTAATTTAAATACTGCAACTCCATCTCTTCTTAAATATATTTCCGGAATAAGTAAGACAATTGCAGGAAACATAGTAAAATACCGTGAAGAAACGGGTAAGTTTAAGAGCAGGAAAGAGTTACTTAAGGTTAGCAAATTAGGCCCGGCTGCATTTACTCAATGTTCAGGATTTTTAAGAATTCCTGGAGGAGCTAATCCGTTAGATAATACGTCTGTTCATCCCGAATCTTATGAAGTGGCTGAAAAAATATTAGAAAAAATGGGGTATGATTTAAAGAGTTTTGCTAGTGTAGATAGGAATGAATTAGCTATTAAATTAAGCACGTTAAATGTAAATGATATTGCGAATGAATTAAATGTTGGTGTGCCGACTGTTACAGATATAATAAAAGAACTTCAAAAGCCGGGCAGAGACCCTAGAGAAGATATGCCAAAGCCTATTTTAAGAAGCGATGTATTAAAGATTGATGATTTAAAAGAGGGAATGGTACTAAAAGGCACAGTAAGAAATGTTATTGATTTTGGGGCTTTTGTAGATATTGGAATTAAAAATGACGGATTAGTACATATTTCTGAAATGAGTGAAAACTATGTAAAAAATCCTATGGATGTTGTGTCTGTTGGAGATATCGTAAATGTACGAGTAATAAAAATTGACTTGGAAAAAGGAAAAGTTGGACTTAGTATGAAGGGGTGCTAATATGGTATTATCTTCATTTGTATTAAAAATTATAGCGATAATTTCAATGACATATGATCATGCAATAAAAATCCTTCCCGGATTATCTAAACTTCCATTCGAATTTTGGATCCCAGGGAGAATAGCTTTTCCACTATTTTGTTTTTTGTTAGTTGAGGGAGTTATGCATACGAGAAGTATAAAAAAATATGCCATTAGTATAGGCATATTTGCAATAGTTTCCGAATTTGTATATGATTTTGTGTTCCATAATACGTTTTTAGAGTTTTCTACTCAAAATGTGCTTTTTGAATTGCTATTGGGATTACTGGTTGTATGGCTTTATAAGGTGTTAAAAGAAAAGCAAAAAGGAGAGTTTATAATTTTTCCTCTGCTTTTTGCAATTATGCTTGCTACTGCATTAAACTTAGATTACGGGATGGGTGGTATACTTTGTATTTTCCTATTCTATGTCGGATATGACAAGAAGGGATTTACAAAATATTTAATATACTTTTTTGCAATACTTATGACGGCGACAAATATTCAAAACACACTAGTTATGGCATTGCAATTATATAGTTTACTTGCGTTACTTCCGATATCTTTATATAACGGAAAACTAGGGTATAAGTTTAACAAATATGTATTTTATGCTTTTTATCCGGTTCATTTACTAATTTTATATGTAATAAGATTACTTATGTTACATTAAATCATATGTTCAATAAAGATTTTTAATCCTATTAAAATTAAAATAACACCACCGAAAATTTTGGCTTTCTCTTCTAAGAGATGGCCAAATTTTTTGCCTACATAGTTACCGATAAGGCAGGTAACAAATGTTACTAAGCAAATGTTTGTTGCTGCAACTAATATGTTTATTTTTAATGCGGCAAAACTTATTCCAACGGCTAGAGCATCGACACTGGTTGCAACACCCTGAAGTAACATAACTTTTAATGAATATTCTTTTTTAGGTAATTCATCTTTTCCATCATTTTTTAATTCACGTATAGCGTCTATAATCATATTAGTTCCGATAAAACCAAGCAAAATAAAAGCTATCCAATGGTCATACGAGGATATTAAATCAAAGAACATATTTCCGGCAAAGAAGCCGATTGTTGGCATAATTCCTTGGAAAATTCCGAAAGTTAAAGATGATAAAAACATATGCGATTTCTTAAAATTCTTATAGAAAAGCCCATTAGAAATAGAAACAGCAAAGGCGTCCATAGACAAACCTAGCGCAATTAAGAATAAAGTAAAAAATTCCATAAACATTAACTCCTTTTCCATGCTATTCTAAATGTATTGAGAGGATATATCAAGTTAATTTTATTAAAAAAGTTGGAGAAATATTAAAAGATATTTGAAGAAAACATTAACTTGATTTTTCGCCAAGCCCAATAAAAAAATATATAACATTGTAATTTGTTGATGGATATGGTAAAATAAAATAGTACAACGATAAAATCCGAGGAGGGGTTCAATTTGAAATTTAAAAGTATAGTAGTTATGGCAGGTATAGTAATAGGCTGTATGTCTGTTTCAAGTGCATTTACAGATATGCCAAAGGAACATTGGGCATATGATAAGGTGGAAGAAATGACATCTAATGGAATAATAACAGGATATACAGATGGAACATTTAAGCCAAATAGAGAAGTAACAAGAGAAGAATTCGCTACTATTTTGACAAAAGCGTTAGACTTAAAAACTGTTGGTGAAATAGTAAAATTTAGAGACGTAGAAGACTCTAGATGGTCAAAGAAGTATATTGATGCATCAAGTAGATATTTAACTGGGTATTTGAATAATGGAAACTATTATTTTGCTCCTAGTTCTTATGCAGTAAGAGAGGATATGGCAGTAGCGGTAGTAAAAGCTAAAGGGTTAGACGATGAGACACCTGATTATTCTGTATTAGATAGATTTAGTGATAAGGATAAGATATCTGAAAAATTAAAGAAGTATATTGCAATTGCAGTAGAAAATGGCATAATGAATGGAAATGCGAACGGAACTTTCAATCCATTAGGAAATTTAACAAGAGCAGAAATAACAGCTCTTATGTCTAATGTAATGGAGAAAGTAGTAATAGACGATGAAGTAGGACAAGAGCATGTACATAAACTAGCAACAAAGTATATATATAAAAGTGAGACAAGCCATACAGAAGAAAAATACTGTAAAACATGTGGAGAAGTTATAGAGTCAAAGTTAAAAGCACATACTTTTGAAGATGACGAATGTGAATGTGGATACGAAAGAGTACATACCCACGAACTTAGAACTAAGTATGTATATAAAGACGCAACAAGCCATATAGAACAAGAATACTGCAGAAAATGCAACGAGGTAGTAAATGAGAAAACATTGAACCATAAATATGAAAATGGCGTATGTGTTTGTGGAATAGAAGAAGTTCTAAAGGAAATTATTTATGGTGATGTAAATGGCGACGGAAAGGTTTCCGAAGAGGATGCGGTACTTTTGTACAATTATTCTATGTTCCCAGAAGACTATGCAAATGAAATCCCATATGCAATTAAGAAAAATGCAGATAAATATTTGGACTTAGACCAAGATGGTAATGTAGATGTAGTTGATGCAATAGTACTAAAGGCATTTGTTAATGAAGAAATAAAAGAATTGCCACATAAACATAAATTTGTAAATAATAAATGCAATTGTGGATATGAAAGGGGAATAGTTTACGGTGATGTAAATTCTGATGGAGAAGTAAATGGTAAGGATAGAACGATTTTAGCAAGATATATAGCAGGTTGGGAAGGATATGAAAAACAAGTAAATAAAGAAAATGCGGATGTATTTGTAGACGGTAAATTAGATAAAATGGACTATATAGTTATAGGAAGATATATTGCAAAATGGAATATGGAATATCCACACAAATGTGGAAGCTATGTAGTAAAGTATGAAAAAATAGATAGTGAAAAGCATAAAGAAATATATGAATGTAAGTGTGGCCAGATAAAGTATGAAGAAGAAATAAATCATGAATTTGAAGACGGCGAATGTGTAAAATGTGGATATGAAAAGAAAGTAGTTTATGGAGATATTGACGGCGATGGTTCGGTAAATGCTAGAGATGCACTAATTTTAGCAAGTTATATATCTGGTCGAGAAGGATATGAAGAAAAAGTAGATAAAGAAATTGCTGATGTTTTTGCAGATGGCAAACTAGATATAATGGACTATGTATGCATATTGAAATATCGTGCAGGGTGGAATATAGAATTCCCACATAAATGCGGAAGTTATACGGTAAGATATGAAAAAATAGATAGTGAAAAACATAAAGAAATATATGAATGTAAGTGCGGTAAGGTAAAGCTAGAAATAGAGCATAACTATCAAGATGATATATGGTGGGAATGTGAGTATGAAAAAGAAATTATTTACGGTGATGTAACCGGCGATGGCTTGGTAAGCATGAAAGATGCATCGAAGTTATTCAGTATAATAAGTAAACCAGCAGGCGAAATACAAGTAAATAAAGAAATTGCAGATGTATTTGTAGACGGTAAATTAGATAAAATGGACTATATAGTTATAGTAAGATATGTTTCAAAATTGAATATAGAATATCCACACAAATGTGGAAGCTATGTAGTAAAGTATGAAAAAATAGATAGTGAAAAGCATAAAGAAATATATGAATGTAAGTGTGGTCAGATAAAGTATGAAGGAGAAATAAATCATGAATTTGAAGACGATGAATGTGTAAAATGTGGGTATGAAAAGAAAATAATTTATGGTGATGTAAATTCAGACGGAGTTGTTGATTACTATGATGTTGCAAAGCTAACAGCATATTTAAAAGATGATAGCGTAAAAATTAATTTAAAGGCAGCAGATGTAAACGAAGATGGAATAGTAGATAATGAAGACTTAACAATAATATATGGTTATTTTAGAGAATTAATAGATAAATTGCCACATAAACATAAATATGTAAATAATAAGTGTGATTGTGGATACGAAAAGGAAATAATTAAAGCAGAACCAATAAAACCAACTCCCGATGTAGAATTACCTGTTCAGCCAAAGCCAACACCGGAAGTACAATAAAATTAAATGTAAAACCTGTCGCAAGTCGACAGGTTTTATTTTGTATTAATTTATACTAAAACTCTACTTGCAAGAATTGTATTTTTGTGGTAAAATAAAATCTGTTGCGGAGGTAAGGAAAATGGATAATAATATAAATTTAAGTGTTTCTGAAGAAGTTATTTCCACAATAGTTGAAAAAACCGTTATGTCTGTGCCCGGCGTTTACGATATTCCTGGTGGAATTATTGATGGAATTACTAATATTTTGGGTAGTAAAAAGACAAGAGGAATAAAGGTAGAAATTAATGATAAAACTATTACTTTAGATGTATATGTAATAGTTGAATATGGGGTTAAAATTCCTGATATTGCTTGGGATATCCAAGATAAAGTTAAAAAGACTTTAGAAGAAATAGTCGGAATGACAGTTAAGGCTGTTAATATTCATATTCAAGGTATTAATTTTAATAGTAAGAAAGAGAAACCAGTAATTTAACTTTAGTTTGGGGGAAATTTGTTGTGAACAGAAAATTAGCTAGAGAAATGGCAGTTTGTTTTTTATTTCAAATTGAATTTCAAAAGGAAAACATTAAAGAACAGGTAGAAGAATTTTTAGATTCTTATGGAGATGTAAAGTATGATAAGGATTACTTTCTTGAAGTAATTAACGGGGTAATGAACTCTCTAAAAGAAATTGACGAAATAATTGAAACTAAAGCTAAAGGCTGGACAATAGATAGAATTGCTAAAATGGATTTGCCAATTTTAAGAGTGGCAATTTTCGAAATTAAACATAGAGAAGACATTCCTGTTGGAGTTAGTATAAATGAAGCTGTTGAACTTGCTAAGAAGTTTGGAAGTGACGATTCTGCTAAGTTTATTAACGGATTATTAGGACAGGTAGTAGAAAACTAAGGAGTGAGTACTATTAATACATATACAGTTACTCAAGTAAATAAATATATAAAGAAAATTTTAGATAATGATTTCATCCTTTCCAACATAATGGTTAAGGGTGAAATTTCTAATTTTAAAAATCATTCTTCCGGACATATGTACTTTTCATTAAAAGATGAAAATGCTTCTATGAAATGTGTTATGTTTAGAGGGCAGAGCTTAGGCTTAAAGTTTAAGCCTGAAGATGGAATGAAGGTTGTTATTTCCGGGTATATTTCTTCATATGAAAAGGATGGACAATGCCAGTTATATTGCGACTTTATGGAATTAGATGGAGTAGGAGATTTATATGCACAGTATGAAAAATTAAAGGAGAAACTTGCTAAAGAAGGATTGTTTGATGAGAGTATAAAGAAAAAGCTACCTCTGTTACCGAAATGTGTAGCAGTTATAACTTCACCTACCGGAGCGGTTATTAGAGATATTTTAAATGTTTCTCAAAGAAGATTTCCTAAGGCTAATATAAAGCTATTTCCTAGTGCGGTTCAAGGAGAGGGAGCATATAAAGAATTGGTTCACCAAGTACAATTTATAAATGAGCATAATTTGGCTGATGTTATTATAATTGGCCGTGGAGGAGGTTCTATTGAAGATTTATGGAACTTTAACAGTGAAGAACTTGCTTATGCTATATATAATTCAAAAATCCCTGTAGTTTCGGCGGTAGGACATGAGACTGATTTTACTATATGTGATTTTGTTTCTGATTTAAGAGCACCTACGCCTTCGGCTGCGGCAGAAGTTGTTTTTCCGAGTTTAGACGAACTTACATATAAGATTAATACATATGAGAAAAGACTACGTTTAGCGCTTTTTGGAAATTTAGAGAATAAGAGAAAGAGGCTTATGAAATTAAAGGAGTCATATTACTTTAAAAGACCGGAGGAGCTTATTAATAAACTAAAAATAAGATGTGATATGGCTACTCGTGATTTAATTAGGGTAAATGATAAGATAATAAATAAAAAGAAAAATGAGTTTGTGAATGTGGTAAATAAATTAGATACACTAAGTCCACTAAAGACTTTATCTAGGGGATATTCTGTTGTACTAAAAGATGATAAAGTTATTAAGTCTGAAAAGGATATAAATGTGGGCGAACAGTTTAGTGTAAAAATGAGTGACGGGGAGATTATAGGAACTAGAATAAATTAAAGGAGTTGGATATAATGGAGAAAACTTTTGAAGAAACGATAGTTGAGCTTGAAAAAATAGTTGTAGATTTAGAAAGCGGAGATTTAACTTTGGATGAAAGCATGAAAAAATTTGAAGAGGGAATGAAGGCATCTAAACATTGTACAGAAATTTTAGATAAAGCAGAGAAGAAGATAGTTACTGTTTTAGA
>CAKSUD010000052.1 GCA_934500865.1 uncultured Clostridia bacterium
AGTGAAAATCTTAATTACCATCAGTATCAGGAAAAGAAGAAAGTAGAAAGTGAGGAAAAAAGGAAACGTCAAGAAGATAAGGCAAAGAAAATTAATAGAAATCCCGATTGGGTTTGTAATTACTGCGGAGAACAATTAAATTCGGATAATGATAAGTTCTGCAAGTCTTGTGGAGCTCCAAGGGATAGTGAAAATCTTAATTACCATCAGTATCAGGAAAAGAAGAAAGTAGAAAGTGAGGAAAAAAGGAAACGTCAAGAAGATAAGGCAAAGAAAATTAATAGAAATCCCGATTGGGTTTGTAATTACTGCGGAGAACAATTAAATTCGGATAATGATAAGTTCTGCAAGTCTTGTGGAGCTCCAAGGGATAGTGAAAATCTTAATTACCATCAGTATCAGGAAAAGAAGAAAGTAGAAAGTGAGGAAAAAAGGAAACGTCAAGAAGAAAAACAAAATATAGTTAATAATAAAGCTGTTAGTTCTAGGCTAAAAATTAATTGGAAAGCTATAATTAGTATACTCTTAGGTGTTTTTCTTGTAATTGGGTTGGTTGGCATCTTTATTCCAAGAGAAAAAGAAGTGACGATCTTAGAATTAAGTTGGAATAGAGAAATAAGTATTGAAACAATAGAGACTTTTGAAGAAAACGGCTGGAGCTTACCGAACGGTGCGAAACTTAGGTATACTGCCACAGAACTTCATCATTATATTCAAGTCCTTGATCATTATGAAACTAAAACCAGAGAAGTAGCTAAAGAACGAATTGTAGGCTATGAGGATTATGTAGCTGGTCATAAAGATTTAGGAAATGGGTATTTTGAAGAAATTATTAATAGTAGACCAATTTATGAGACCTATTATGAGCAGGAAACTTATGAAGAAGCGATATATCGGGATGAACCTGTATATCAAACCAAATACTATTATGACATCGATAGGTGGACATATAATAGAAGTGTAAAAACTTCTGGAAATGACAAAAATGTATATTGGGGCGAAGTAAGTTTAAAATTCGGAGAACGCGAAGGTAGTAGAACAGAAGCGTATTTTGCAAATGTGGTTGACAAAAATGGAAAAGAATCGAAGTTCTTATTTGACTTTGATACTTGGAATAATCTTAATGTCAGCCAAACGGTTATCGTTATTGTAGACAGTTTTGGAAATGCAAGATTAAAAGAATAAACAATAGAAAAAGAGGTTATCTATAATGATAATCTCTTTTTTGACCAAATACTGGAAAATATAAATGATATGTGATATGATGGTTGAAGAAAATTATTGGTGGAGGATAAATAATAGAGTGACTTACGAAGAGTTTAAAACAACATACAATATACGTTCATTAAATCCTGAACAAGAAAATGCGGTTAAAGCGATAAATGGATATAATTTAATTCTAGCTGTGCCGGGAAGTGGAAAAACTACGGTTCTTGTGACAAGACTGGGGTATATGGTACTTGCTTGTGGTATTGAACCGAGAAACATTCTTACAATGACATATACTAAAGCGGCTACATATGACATGAAAAAAAGATTTGCAAGTTATTTTGGTGAGGATAATAGTGAAAAATTAGAGTTTAGAACCATTAATGGAGTATGCAGTAAAATTATACAGTATTATGAATATGTAAAAAGAAGTAAAGCTTTTGAGCTTATTGAAGATGAAAAGTATATTAATTCTGTAATACGAGATATTTATATAAAGAAATATAAGGATTATCCTACAAATTCGGAAATAAAAGAAATACGTACACTTATTACATATATTAAAAATCAAGATTTGGCTAAAAAAGAAGTAGAAGGAGTAGAAAGCGATATTGCTAATTTTCATGAGTTATATTCTGATTATCAAGATATTTTACTAAAGAATAAAATTATGGATTATGATGACCAATTGGTGTATGCATATAGAATATTAAAGAATTGTCCTGAAATACTTAAGTTTTTTCAAGAACAGTTTAAATATATATGTGTTGATGAAGCACAAGATACTTCTAAAATTCAGCATAATATAATTGAACTACTAGCTAAAGGTTATAACAACTTATTCATGGTTGGTGATGAGGATCAAAGTATATATGGATATAGAGCTGCATATCCTAAGGCATTACTTGATTTTAAAACCGTTCATCCTAATGCTAACATTTTACTAATGGAGCACAATTATCGTACTACAAAAGAAATTTTAGATAAGGCAAATAACTTTATAAAGCTTAATAAAAATAGATATGAGAAGGAAATAAGACCTATAAGAGGGAATGGAAATGAAGTTAAAGAAATTTCATTAAAAAGCAGAACGGCGCAGTACACATATATTTTAAAAGTTGCACAAGATTCTAATGAGGAAATTGCCTTTCTATATAGGGATAATGATAGCTCCATACCGTTAATTGATTTATTTGAAAGAAATAATATTCCATATAAGTGTAGACAATTAGATGATTCATTTTTCTCAAGTCGAGTAGTTCAAGATATTTTAAATATGATACGTTTTGCATATAATCCGCTTGATACAGAACTATTTATGGAGATATATTATAAGTTCGGTGCAGGTGTTACTAAAGAAATGGCAACGTATGCGTGTAAAAACTATGTTAATGCAAGTAATCTTTTTGAAGTGGTATTATCTATAGACAGTATTTCAGTTTATACGAGAAGAAGATGTAGAGAATTAATTGATAATTTTGAAAGTTTGAAAATAGATAGGGCAGACAAAGCAATTTACAGAATAACAAATTATATGGGATATGGTGAGTATTTACGAAAGAACCATATGGATGATAACAAAGCTTTCATTTTAGGGATTCTTGGAATGTATGAACATAATGCTCTAAGATTAATGGAAAGACTAGAAGAACTAAAAAGTATATGCAAAGTGCATAAGAATGAGGGAAACATTATATTGTCTACTATTCATTCGAGTAAGGGATTAGAATATGAACAAGTATATATTATTGACGCTATAGATGGTGTTTTTCCTAAAGACCTAGCTGAAGATATAGAGGAAGAACGGCGAATTTTTTATGTGGGAATGACTAGAGCAAAGGATAAATTGTCTATTTTTACATATAAAGATAGCGTATCAAGTTTTTCAGATTTCTTGTTCCCGCGCAAGAGTTTTACTCAAGCATTAGGTTATTCGAGAATAGTGAACAAGATGAGTAAAGAGAAGTTTTACGTTGGGCAAAGAGTGGTCCACGAGAAATTTGGAAACGGACGAGTGAATCTTATATTTGGGGATACTATTGAAGTGGTATTCGGCAAAGAGAGAAAGACTTTTTCTATTACTGTGGTAACTGAAAAAGGGTTACTTAGAGAAGAAAGTTAAATACATAATTTCTATTTCTGTCATAAATTCACTTAATTTTCACATATTACAAATTGACATCGCAAATTTTAAATAATAAAATTGAATAAAAGGAGTTTGTAAAATGCTAAGAAATAGAAGTTTTTTGTCAAAGGTACTTTTAGTATTATTTATATTATCAATAGTTTTAACTAGTGCATTAATCTTATGTTCAATCAATCATGAATGTATAGGAGAAGGATGTACTATTTGTTATGAAATAAACTTGGCAAAAAATATTTTTAGCAATTTACTAATTTTAGCTTTATTATTTATTTTTTCTAGAGTTATTATTGGTTCTATTAGGTATTTAAAAAATAATGTTTTTTTCTATTATCATTTAACTCCAATTGAATTAAAAGTAAAGATTTCGGAGTAGTTCTCTCTTTTTTATGATAGATGTTCTGTATTTTCAGAATGTCTTTTTGTCGTGCAAAAAATAAGCGAAAAGAGGGAATTTATATATGATTAAAGTTAATAATTTGTCAAAGAAATTTGATGAAGAGTGTAATATAAAGATAAAGAATACTGTATTTAAAGATAAGACATCTTATGTATTATTAGGACCTTCGGGATGTGGAAAGTCTACTATGCTTAATATGATTACAGGTGTTATAACACCTACAACCGGTAGTGTGTTGATTGATGATGCTGAAATTTCAAAGCTTACTCAACAGGAAAAAGATGCATATAGACTAAGAAATATTGGATACATTTTTCAAGATTTTAAATTAATAGATGATATGACAGTTGAAGATAATTTGAATTTATTAAAATTAGGTGATGTGGATTGCCTACCAATTGACGAGGTATTAGAAAGTGTTGGAATAAGAGAAAAACGAAAAAATAAAGTAAAACATCTGTCAGGCGGAGAAAGGCAGAGAGTTGCTATTGCAAGAGCATTGATAAAGCAACCCAAGATTATAATTGCTGATGAACCCACCGGTAATTTGAATTTTGAAAATGGCAAGAGGGTTGTTGAGCTACTTATGAATGCCGGAAAGAAGTTCTCTAATACTATGATTGTTGTAACTCATGATGATAGGTTAGTTAAGTATTTTGATGAAGCGTTACACTTCGAAGATATGCTCCTTAAAGAAGGAGGTAACGAAAATGATTAACTTTGCACTGAAGAATTTATGGACAAGAAAGTCTAAAGCAATTTTGTCGGCTATTTCTATAATAATGGCTACAACAATAGGATTACTTGCTTTTAACATTTCAAAGCAAGTTGAAGATGGGATTATCACGACAGTTACATATTATGATACTTTAGTAGGACCTAGCGGAAGCGAAACACAACTGGCACTAAATACTTTATTTTTTACCGGTTCACCCATTGGTACTATAGAGTATGAAAATTATGAGAAATTAAAAAGAGATTATAGGGTAAATGATGCAATTCCTTTTGCTATGGGAGACAGTTTTAAAGGAGCAAAACTTATAGGAACAGAGTCAAGATACCTAAAAAGTTATAAGTTAAAAGAAGGGAAGCTTTTTGAAAATAAATTTGAAGCAGTTTTAGGATACAATGTTGCAAAAGAAAATAAATTTAATGTTGGAGATACTTTTTTAAGTTCTCACGGAATTTCTGAAAATGGAGAAACAGGACATCAGCATAAAGAACCATATACGGTTTCTGGTGTTTTAGCCAAGACAAATACAGCCTATGATAATGTTGTGTTTATAAATATTGAAGATGTATGGCATACCCATGAACATCATGATGAAAACGAAGCTGAAAATCATGAAGAGGAACATAATGAAGAAGAGAAAGGTGGAGTTACGGCGATTTTACTAAAAACTAAAAATCCGGGAGTCCAAGCAAATTTATCTTCAGAACTAAATAAGATTTCAGGTGTTCAAGCTATAAATCCAACAACTGTTGTAAGAGAAATAATGGAAAACATAGATTTAAGTAAACAAATTGTATATGTACTATGTTTTGTTATAGGAATTATGGCATTTTTGATTATTTATATAATTGCTGTACTTAATATGTATGATGCTAAAAAAGATATAAAGTTAATGCGATTGCTTGGTATTTCTAAAGGTAAGATTAATGGAATTTTAGTTATTCAAAATTTAGCTGTTACATTGGTTTCAATTCTCTTATCGTTGATACTTTGTAGATTATTGTTACTTGCGGTAAATGAATTTACATCGGGTATGGGAATTGTTATTGATTATTTGAAATTCTATAATGAGGAAATTGCAATAATTGTGGGAATTATTATTGCTAGTTTGATACCATCATTTATTGCAAATTTGAAATCTTTTAGTAGAGACCCAATTAATGATTAAGATAGGAGAGAAATAGATGAAAAAACTTTTAATTATAATTTGTTTACTTTGTCTTGTGGGGTGTGCCCAAAATGATACTAAATTAGAACCGGAGCAAAGTCCAACTGTTTTGCAAGATAATGAAGGCGAGGAAGCAATGGTAAGTGATAATCAAGAAACTAAAAATGAGGATGAAGTGAAAGAACAGCAATCACCTATTATTAATGTAAAAGATGAAAAAAATGTAAGTATCTCTAAAGAAGACGATAATGGAGTTACAGTATTAAAGTTTAAAAATACAAATTCAAATGAAACAATTAATGCGTTAAGTGGAAAACAGGTGTCTATTACAGGATATATTTCTACTTTATCACCATTAAATGGAGAATTTGCTTATTTGATGAATATGCCGTACCAAAGTTGCCCATTTTGTGTGCCTGGGACATCTGAAATAAGCAACACATTGGCTATTTATGCCGGTAATAAAAGCAAAATTAAGTTCACTGACCAACCTGTTACAGTAGTTGGCACATTAGAAACAGGAAACTTTGTTGATGACTTTGGATATGAATATGGCGTGAGATTAAATAACGTAACAGTAAACAAGGCAGATGTTGACAAACTATCTGCTTCTATAAAACAATATAACCTTTTGGCTGAAAATGGAGTGGTAAGTCAAATATATAATAGTATAATGAGTGCAGATGCGTCTGTATTTTACAATTATTATGAACTAGAGAAACCGGAGAAAATTGAAATGGATTTTATTAATTCAACAAAAGCTACTCTAGAAGGATATAATGAAAAAGGAGAGTATAATCAATTAATTAGTACAATGGATAATTTAATTGACTTATGTAGTAGGGTAAATACTGATGTTGAATTAGGTGATTATTCAAAATTTATTAGCTATCAGAGAGAACTTCAAAATGTGTATTATACATTTTCAGTTTGGATGTCAGAAGGTGAATTATAATAAAAAGAACGGCAAAGCCGTTCTTTTTATGCATTTTCAGCTATTTCAACTTTTACGTTTTTATTTTTGATTTGATTTTTATTCATTGTTTTTACAACTTCGTCTACATATTCAGCAGGTACTTCAATAAAGGAATAGCTGTCAAGCACAATGATTTTTCCTAAATCTTTTCCGGCAACTGTTGTTTTGCTTGCAATTGCTCCGACTATATCTTTGATTTTGATATTGTCTTTTTTCCCGACTGTTAGGAATAATTTAACCATACCATTTTCATTTTTGATAGGCACTTTTTCTTCAACCATATTATCTTTTGAAATATATGTAGAAAGTGCTTTTGCAATTTGTTCAAAAGAATATCCATCATCAACTAATGTATCTACTAAAGGACTATTAGCGAATTTTTGCTTTGAAATTATTTTTCTTATTTCGTTTGCTATTTCTACATTTTCAATTTCCTCTACTTGAGAAATTGTAGGTGCTTTTCCGGCTTTTATTTTTATTTTTGCATATTTTTCAATGTCGTGTAATTCGCGGATTTCTTTACCAACTACGAAAGAAATTGCTTTTCCTGACTTGCCGTTTCTTCCTGTACGACCAATTCTATGTACATAGTACTCGTGTTCTTGAGGAAGGTCATAATTAAATACCATATCCAAGTTATCTACATCAATTCCACGAGCTGCTACGTCAGTGGCTATTAATATGTTAATTTTTCCGGACTTGAATTTTCTCATAATTCTTTCACGACTAACTTGACGAATATCTCCATGAAGAGCTTCACATATAAAATCTTCGCCTTTGAATAAGTCTATTAATTCGTCAACTTTTTTCTTTGTATTGCAAAATACAACTGCAGAGTTGGGATGTTCAACTTTAATAAGACGACGTAACAATTCGGGTTTCATTTTTGTTTTTGTTTCATAGTAAACTTGTTCAATGTTTTTTACAGTAAGTGTTTCAGACTTTATTTTTATGTGAGCAGGGTTAGTTTGATATTTTTTTGTGATGTCTAAAATCCTTCTTGGCATAGTGGCTGAGAAAAGAAGTGTTTGGTGTGCATAGTCTATATCTTTTAATATAGTTTGGATGTCTTCTTCAAATCCCATATTTAGCATTTCGTCTGCTTCGTCTAGTATAACCATTTGCAAATTCTTTAATTTTAATGTGTTTCTTCTGATGTGGTCCATTGCACGACCCGGAGTAGCAATTACTATTTGAGCTCCTCTTTTTAATTCTTTTATTTGACGTTCAATGGAGTCGCCACCATATACAGCAATAGAATGTAAGCCTTTTTTAAATCTTGAAAGTTTTTTTATAACTTCGGCAATTTGTGTTGCAAGTTCACGAGTAGGGCAAAGTATAAGAACTTGAACATCTTTTTTTGATGTGTCAACCTTTTCGACTGCCGGAATCCCGAAAGATGCTGTTTTACCTGTACCGGTTTGAGATTGACCAATTATATCTCTTCCTTCCATAGCAACAGGAATTGCTTCTTCTTGGATTTGAGTCATAGTTTCAAAATTCATAGCTGATAGTGCTTTATTCATTTCACTAGATAAGTTAAGTTCAATAAAATTTTTCATTAATTTCCTCCAAATTTACACAAAATTATAGTTCTGCAAAGCAGAACTCTTTTTAGTATAACATAGATGTAATAAAAAGACAACGATTTACATAAAAAATATGCAATTTGATTTATAAAATCTCATTAGCTGTGCTATTAACTTTTTATAGGCTAATCCGATATATAATATGGTTTAATGCGTTATTGCAGCTATGGCGGAGGAATTTTGTGGGAAGAGAAGAAGAAAGAAAAATGTGCCCAAGAGGTTGCTGATGAATAATGAAAAGAGTTGGTAGTTAGTTCATTAACTATATAAGGAGAATAGAATGGGAGAATTAAGCATAAAGGTTTCTGAAGAGGTAAAAAGTAAAATTTTATCTCAGATAAGTGAATATAAAGAAGATGCGAGTCATAGATTGGATAGTAGAATAGAAGATTTATCGTTATTTCAATCTGAATTTGAAATGGATATACCTGAATTATTTAATGACAGCTTAAAAGATGGAATTATTAAATTAAAAGAAGAAAATATTATTTCTCCCAATTTTTCTCATTTGCTGGGGTATTTCTTTAATTGTAATGATATTGAGCTCCACTTAGATGAAGAGACTAAGAATTATATTTTAGAAGACTTAAAAAGCAGAGGATTAGATGAAGATTCTTTAGCTGGATATCAAAAAAAGATTTTTGATAATGAATTTTCAGTTTCTGCATTAAGCAATATGTATAATTTTTATAATGTTTTGGAAAATGCCAGTATTCCTATTGAGGCGGACGCAGCATCTGTTTTATTATTAGAAGAAACAGGAGATAATCAGGAGTATTGGGACAAAATTAAAGAGGGATATGTGGCATGCAAGAATTTATTAAATTTTAATAATTTAAAAGAACCACATACGGATTTAATGCAACTTTATAATTTAGGATTAATTGATGAAGAACACTTACTAAGTTATTTAGGAAGTCTAAAATTTAATCCTGATTTACAGAAAAAACAAGAACACTATTTACTTTCGACTGTAAAGGGGAGCTGTCAACAGGCGGTTGAAGAAATATTAAATTATAAAGAAATAGATTTGGAGTTAAAAGGAGTCTCTAAAAGAACAATTGAAAAATTATCTGATTTTTTCAGTAGAGTTGAAATGTTAGGAGATATTTCTCTTCTAGATACTGAGACTTTAGAAAGTATTTATAAAGAATTTAATGAAATTTCGAATGAAGAATGGCAAGGTTATTTAGCTCAAAACCCGAATTGCTTTTTAATGCACGAAACGGCACACCCTATAAAAGGAAAATTTAATGATGCTGTAATATCCACTTCACTTATAACAGAAGACCATTATAAGACATATGGAAAGACAAATAGACCAGGGGTAGGGTATATTATAAAGCCTAAGCATATAAGTCGTGCAAGTGATCATGATGTATATGTCATTAATTCTAAAAAGGATTTATATAGTCAACGGGCACGTTTAATTGTAGATTTCCCGCAAATAGTTCATGAAGGAATGCGTGAACGTAATGAGTTCTCAGAAATTGTTATAGATGATTTCGAAATTGAGTCTGTCGTTACGTTGTATTCCAATATAGAACAGGATGTTTTACAAGAATACTCTAGTGCACAAAATGGAATACCAATAATGATTAGAGGGCGCAATAGCCAATTGATGAGCATGGAAGAAAACCAAAAATTAGATGCTCTGTGCAAAGGTATTGAGCAAAGCAGTCGTTCTACGATTAATACAGCTAGAGCAACATATGCCTACGCACAAACAGAGGAAAATAAATTTATAAAATTAGCTAAATATTTAGGATTAGACTATGAGTGTGATGGAATAGATAGAACACATATTTCGGCAATTATTAATCAATTAGAAAATAAATCTGAAGCTATGACTCAAAATATGTATAAAGTTACAGATTCGGAAAAAGTAGAGGATATAAGAAATGGAGTGGAAGATATTGAAGATTTAGTGTCTAAAGCTTGTGAGACGACAAAAAATACATACACACAAGAACTAAAAAGTGAATTTATAAGTAGTTATGAGGCTAAAATTCAACAGCTAATAACTGGTTCTAAAATTGAAAAACTTAAAGCAGAAAAGTCTGCTATTGCTAATAAAAGGGTGTCTATAATTGGAAAATTACTTGGAAAAGAGAAATTAAAGATGGCTCAGCTTGAGAAATTTAATAAGAAGATGGAAATTCAAAGGCTTAGGACTTATGCGAGAGGTTTTAGAGATTTTTCTACTACTGAAGAAAAAGGAATAATGACAACTGAAATGGAAGAATTTATAAAATTACTTGAAAGTAAGCCGGAATTTGCAGATATTACCAAAGAAGTAAAAGGAATTTTTGAAAGAGTAACAGAGCAGGAAAATCAAAATACTCAATTAGTACCTAAATCTCCAAAAGTAAGCATTCGAAAGCAATTAAAAAGTGTAGAACAAGAAAATGAGATGCTATCCGGAGAAATTAGAACTATCAAAATTCAAGATGCAGAAATAAAAAGTAAAGATGTTTCTAAAAAGATAGCTAATACAAAGAGTGATGCGCTAACTCAGTTTGAAATGGTTTTACAGAATGCTGAGAAGGCATTACATATTGAAGACGAAAGAGAAAATAATAGGGTTATGCAAGAGGATTTAGCTAGGTAGTGTATTTATGCTAAGCTCTACTTAAGAGAGGTAACTTTATTGAGAAATAAGTCTGAGTATGATATAATTTTTATGAAAAAGAAAGAAGTCTAGTTGGAGATGATAGAATAATGACAAAAGTTACAATTTACACTGATGGCGCATGTTCAGGTAACCCCGGTCCTGGTGGCTGGGGTGCTATTTTGATGTATAATGAAATTAAAAAAGAGATTTCCGGTGGGGAAAATCCTACTACTAATAATAAAATGGAACTAACTGCAGCCATTGAAGCGTTAAAGTTATTAAAAATGCCATGTGAAGTGGACTTATATAGTGATAGTGCGTACCTTATTAATTGTTTTCAGAATAATTGGTTAAAAGGTTGGAAAGCTAAAAATTGGGTGAATTCTAAGCGAGAACCCGTAAAGAATATTGATTTATGGAAAACATTAGATGACCTTAATAATGTTCATAAGATTAAATGGATTAAAGTTAAAGGTCATGCTGACAATGTTTATAACAACAGATGTGACGAACTTGCCAGAATGGAGACCGCTAAGTTTATGTAATAGACGTCCACTATTTTTCATATATATGAAAAGGTAGTGGAGGTAGATATGCGAAAATTAAAAAAGACGAGTGTTTTTAAGCAATTTTTTGTTGCTCATATTAATATTTATATGTTTTTGCTTACTTTATTTTTTATAGGGCTGATTGTCGGAGCGGTTCAATCAGCTTTTTTAGGCGAGCAGGCGAAAGCTGATTCATATAATTATATATCTACCTTTTTGAGTGCGTTTAAAACTAAGCAGGTAGATATAAATATAATGTTCCAAGAATTTTTGTATTCGAATTTTAAACCTGCCTTGTGGTTATGGCTATTCGGGCTATGGATTATTGGGATACCTTTGATTTGCGTGTACATAATTTTTGAAGGATATTCACTCGGTTTTGCTATTTCTATTATTTTAAATAGCTTGGGAAGCACGAAAGGAAGTATATTTATCGGAGTAGCATTACTTCCAAAAGAAATAATTTTAATCCCAGTTTTTATAACATTGGGAGTAAATAGTATTTTGTTTGCAAAAGCTGTTTGGCAGAGAAAAAGCAGAACGGGAAATATCAAGTTTGATGTTTATAGATACATTTTTTTGTTTATACTATCTGTTGCAGTATTAATAGGCGTTACGGTTATTGAAGCGTACATAGGTGTACCTATTATAAAAATGGCAATAAGTAGTTGGATATAAAATCTTTGACATTTGAAAATAATAGTGATATACTATTCATACCAATTGTTGTTCGGATTAATTAGTTTTAATATTTATTAAAAAACTGATCTAAATGATCAGTTGATTTTTGTTGTGTTAATTAAAATGTACTAGGATACATAATAATATTGAAAGGAAGGATTTTGTGAATAATAAAAATTTGAATAATAAAAATTTGAATAATAATAATAATAAAAACACTAGTAATTCAAAACTAAAGATAATTCCTTTAGGTGGATTACACGAAGTCGGAAAGAATAT
>CAKSUD010000053.1 GCA_934500865.1 uncultured Clostridia bacterium
ATGAGAAGTCCTCTAAGGCCCGCCAAAATCGCTTCAGCATTTGGTGTTACCTGCAATTGTCCATTAGGAAACTTCTCGCTATAATTTTCTGTTGGAGTTACATCAATTTTTGCTCCGGTTCTTTTTACGCCATCTACAATAAGATTTATCATTCTTGTTCTTTGTTCTTCTGGTTTTAATTTTATAAAATCCTTTATTTGACCAATATACGCGTCAATTTCTTCTTCCTTTACTTCATCTAATATTCTTAATATTTTTTCCTTATTTCCCGCTCCCGGATTGTCTTTTAATTTTTTTAACTCTTCTACATATCTTCCGCCACGTCTAATTGCTCTTTCTATCATATTATCTAAATCGGATTCGTTATTTTTATAATCACCAAATACCCTTTTTGCAATAGTTTTCCTTACTTCCTCATTATTATCCAAAACTCTTTTTAACGACTCATCTGATAAATCAAAAGCACCTGCTTTTAACATATCTTGCGTATCTGATATAGAGCTTGCTATTTTATCAGCTCTCATTATACATTCGGCCTCGAAACTTTCACACTTTACTGCACCTTTAGAATTACTTCCTGAAGAATGTGATTCTATGCCATTTAATAGATAGTCCGGAATTTCAACACCCGCTCTTGCACAAGTAATTTTCAATATTTTTTTACCATGTTTAGAATGATCAAAAAAGCTTCTAACATTTAACTCATCATTTTCTTCAAATTCTTCTGGTGAATTTAAAAATCTAGCTAACCCCGTTTCCCCATTATGTGCTAAAGTAGTATGTCCAAAATCATGTGCTATTCCTATTCTTCTAGCTTTTTCAGCATCGCCACCTAGTATTCTAGCTAAATTTGCTCCGATTTCAGCAACCTGTTCAGAATGTCTTCCACGTGTCATAAAAATACTGCCGTTTCCTTTTGAAACATACACCATAGACATTCCGCCCTTAAGTATAACCTGGCGCTTTAATATCGTATCTAGCATTTCTAATTTTTCAAGCTTTAACCTATGTTGTTTCTCAAGATGTTTGTATTTTTTAATATCGACAATAGCCATGTCATTTCCTCCCAATCAACTAATATCTAGCATTACTGCTACTCTTTGCTATATCTATTGCTTGTATTTCTTCAGCACTAAGATTATACTTTGTTTCTCCTTTTACTAAAGGCTTTGCGAATATTGAAGAGCTTTCTCTTGAATATAAACCATTTACCACAACACCATTATCATCTGAATCCATTAGGGCTAAGGTAAAACTTAAATCACTTCCTGTATCACCATATGCATTATATCGAACAATTCCAACTTTTTGTACACACTTTTTTAAATTGTTCTCTAAACGTATTATTTCCTCTTCATGATTCTTGGATTTTTTCATCATTTCATCAACAATTTTTAAGTACTCGGAAAGAATTTTTTCTACATTTTCACCATTTCCAAGTTTACTCATAAAATCTAAATACCGAGCATTTAAATTTTTATATGATTTTCCAACCACTAAAGTACATATCAAAAACATTATCATCAATAATGTATTTATTATTAAGAGTGAAAATATAAATGCCGGATTTTGAATTATTTCCTCAAAAAAACTCATTAATTATTTCCTCCTAAAATTAATAATCCTTTTCCATTCCTATAATATCCATAATTCTATCCAAATCACTATTAGACATATATTCTATAACTATTTTTCCTTTTTCGTTAGACTTAGATATTATCTTTACCTTTGTGCCTAGATATCCTTTCATACTGTCTTCTAGTGTCTTTGTAAAGATATCTTCAACTTTATCAGAATTTTTACCTTTTTTACGTCTTCTCATTAACATTTCCACATCACGCACAGTCATTCCGCGTTTTTCAATAAGTAATGCCATTTCATACTGTTTCTCATTAGAAGTAATAGGTAAAATTGCTCTTGCGTGTGCTTCTGAAATTCTATTTTCATTTAACATTTCTTGAACTCTAGGGTCTAGATTTAATAATCTTACCACATTTGCTACAGCTGACCTACTCTTACCTACGACTTTGGAAACTTCTTCTTGAGTCATGTTGTATTCTGTCATTAAAACTTGAAAAGCATTTGCTTCTTCTAAAACATTTAAATCTTGTCTTTGTATATTTTCAATCAATGCTAATTCTAATATTTTTGAATCTGTCATATCGTTTCTAATTATAACAGGTACTGTCTTCAGTCCAGCCACTCTAGCAGCTCTCCATCTTCTTTCACCAGCTATAATTTTATATGTATCTCCCGCTTTTGAAACAACAATAGGCTGCATTATTCCATTTTCTTTAATAGACTCAGCTAAACTATCTATTTTTTCTTGGTCAAACATTTTTCTTGGTTGCTTTGTATTAGGTTCTATTTCTGTTATTTTTAATTCTGTTATTCCTGCGGAAACGTTTTTACCTTCTATATTTTCTATTTTTTCTTCTATTTCCTCACCAAAAAGTGCATCTAATCCTTTTCCTAAGCTCTTTTTCATTTTTATCCCCCTCGGTGTTTCACGTGAAACATTTTATTTTTTATCTTTAATTGTATTTGCTTTTAGTACTAATCTGGCTAAGTCATTATAACTCTTAGTCCCTATGGAATTCTTATCATAAACAACAATTGGTAAGCCATGACTTGGTGCTTCACTTAACCTTACATTTCTAGGAATCATTACAGGATAAACTTTATCCTTAAAATGCTTTTTGACTTCTTCAGCCACTTCTTTTGAAAGTTTTCTTCTAGACTCATACATTGTTAACACAATCCCCTCAATTTCGAGTTCCGGATTTATTTTTTTCTTTATTAAATTTATTGTGTTAATAAGTTGACCTAATCCTTCTAGTGCATAGAATTCGCATTGAATAGGTATCAATACCGAATCAGCTGCTGACAATGAATTTAATGTAATCAGTCCTAATGAAGGAGGACAATCTATTATTATATAATCATACAAATCTTTTACTTCCTCTAATGCCGTTTTTAATACAAATTCTCTTGCCATAACACTAACCAGTTCTATTTCTGCTCCAGCAAGTTCAATACTAGACGGCAATACATTTAGTTTTTTTATCTTTGTTTCTTGTATACAATCTTTTATTGATTCTCCGTCTATCATAACAGAATAAACATTTTTATTGTCTTTTGATTTGTCAATTCCAAGACCACTAGTAGCATTTCCTTGTGGGTCAGTGTCAACAAGTAATACTTTTTTTCCTTTAAC
Organism: uncultured Clostridia bacterium; assembly: GCA_934500865.1. Lineage (GTDB taxonomy): Bacteria > Bacillota > Clostridia > TANB77 > RGIG9151 > RGIG9151. Next base: position 3,218 of record CAKSUD010000053.1, read on the forward strand.
AGCTAGTGCCGCACTTAAGTTTATCGCAGTTGTAGTTTTGCCAACTCCGCCCTTTTGATTTGTAATTGCTATAATTTTTCCCATAGAAGTATCTCCCTTCATCACGTATATCTTCTTTCATATTTTAACACAATTTTCTCAAAAAAGGAAGAAGAATGCAAAAAAATGTTTCACGTGAAACATTTTTATATTATTGGGTTTCATTATAAAATATAAAGCACCCTGTGTAAATAAATAGAGCGACTTTGCGGAGTTTTAGTCCGGTTCTCCAAATTTGCCGTAGGCAAGACCGTCAAAATTTCGCGGATGAAATTTTGAGCGAAAGTCGACAAGGATGTCGACTTTGAGCGACGGTCGGTAATTTGGTTAGAACCTTGTAAAACGCAGTCTATCGGAGCGACATTTATTTACACAGGGCGCTTTATATGTTTTTTCAAACTCACTTTATTTTTCTTCTTGGGAATTGTTTTGGTATCTTACTTATTTTATCTATAATAATTATTGTGTGCTTTATATCTGATTCAGGCAAAATAATTTCTTCTACTTTAGATATCTTTCCACCAAGATTTCCAATATGAGCCTTTGCCTCATTTATTTCTTCTTCATAATCTGAGCCTTTCATACATACAAACTTACCCCCAACTTTTACAAATGGCAAACAATATTCAGATAAAACTTTTAAGTTGGCAACTGCTCTTGCAGTAGCTATATCATATTTTTCTCTGTATTTTTCATCTTTACTAAGTTCTTCGGCTCTGCCATGTATAGTTTCAACATCTGTTAATTGTAGTTTATCTATGACATCATTTAAATACACAATTCTTTTATTTAAGGAATCCAACAAAGTAAGTTTTGTTTCACGTGAAACAATTTTTATCGGTATGCCGGGGAAACCAGCTCCTGTGCCAACGTCTATAACTTTGCTTTTGTCATCTATATACTTTAGGCAAGTCAAAGAATCAATAAAATGTTTTGTTATAATATCATTTTCTTCTGTAATTGCAGTTAGGTTTATTTTTTCATTCCACTCTAGTAATAGTTCTTGATATTTTTCGAATTGTTTCACGTGAAACATATCTAATTCAACATTTATTTTTTTTGCATCTTCAACCAACTTTTTAGAATTATTCATTCTATTTCCTCCGTTACTTTTTATTTTTCATTGCTAACCAAACTAATAATACAGAAATATCCGCAGGAGACACACCTGATATTCTAGACGCTTGTCCTATTGATTCGGGCCTTTGCTTATTTAGCTTTTGTCTTGCTTCTAATGCAAGGCCGCTTATTTCGTTATAATCTATTTCTTTCGGCAATAATTTTTTTTCAAGTTTTTTGAACTGTCCAATCTGTATCATCTGTCTATTTATATATCCTTCATACTTAATTTGAACTTCTACTTGCTCTTTCTCTGCTCTTGTAAGTTCAGGTCTATCTTTGTCAATTTTGCTTAAATCTTCATATGTAATTTCAGTTCTTTTAAGTAGTTCATCTAAGTGAACACCTGTCGTAATTCTGCTTGTTCCTTTTGATTCTAACAATTCATTTACTTCTTCAGTAGGAGAAATAACAGTTTCTTTTACTCTCTTTATTTCTTTTTCAACATTTTCATGTTTCTTTAAGAATTTATTATACCTATCATCAGAAATTAATCCTATCTTATGTCCGATAGGTGTTAATCTTGTATCAGCATTATCTTGTCTTAAAATTAGTCTGTACTCTGCTCTTGAAGTCATCATTCTATATGGTTCATTTGTACCTTTAGTAACCAAATCATCAATTAGGACACCTATATACGCTTCCGAACGGTCTAATATAACCGGGTCTAATCCTTTTACCTCCTGTGCTGCATTTATTCCTGCGATTATACCTTGAGCTGCTGCTTCTTCATATCCAGAACTTCCATTTATTTGACCTGCAAAAAACATTCCTTCTATATTTTTATGTTCTAGCGAACGTTTTAATTGAGTAGGATTTATACAATCATACTCGATTGCATATGCTGGTCGCATTATTTTCGCGTTTTCAAGTCCTTTTATGCTGTGATATACTTCGTATTGAACATCTTCCGGTAAACTTGATGACATTCCTTGAACATACATTTCGTCTGTATTTTCTCCCATAGGTTCAATAAAAATTTGATGTCTTTCTTTATCTGAGAAACGTACAACCTTATCTTCTATTGATGGGCAATATCTTGGACCAATACCTTTTATATTTCCAGAGTATAATGGTGAACGGTGTATATTAGATTTTATAATGTCATGCGTTTTTTCGTTTGTGTATGTTAGATAACAAGGTATTTGTTCGCGATCCAATTTTTCATTTTCAAATGAAAATGGTATTATTTCTTTATCGCCTTCTTGAATTTCCATTTCTTCAAAGTTAATACTTCTAGCATTTATTCTAGCCGGTGTTCCGGTCTTAAACCTCATTAGTTCGATTCCGTTATCTATAAGAGATTTAGATAAGTATTGCGCCGGAAACATTCCATCAGGTCCGCCTTCGTAATTAACATCTCCTAAAAATATTCGTCCCTTTAAATATGTACCGGTAGCAAGTACAACTGCTTTTACATGATAAATTCCACCTCTTGCAGTTTTTACAGCCACTACTTTTCCGTCTTTTATCTCTATATCGCTTATTTCAGCTTGGTTAATATCTAGATTTTCTTGAGCTTCTAACGTATGTTTCATTTCAATTTGATATTTTCTTCTATCCGCTTGTGCTCTTAATGAAAATACTGCCGGACCTTTTGATGTATTTAACATTTTTGATTGAATAAATGTTTTGTCAGTATTTTTTCCCATTTCTCCACCTAGAGCATCTATTTCTCTTACTAAATGTCCTTTAGATGTTCCGCCTATACTCGGATTACATGGCATATTGGCTATACTGTCTAAATTTATTGAAAATATAATTGTCTTACATCCTAATCTCGCTGATGCTAAAGCTGCTTCACATCCAGCATGACCCGCACCTATTACTGCAACATCATAATCATCTATAAAAAATTCCATATTATCATCTCCACAAAATTACTTACCTAAGCAAAAGCGTGAGAAAATGCCGTTTATTGTCTCCTCGCTCACATTTTGCCCTGTAATCTCTCCTAAGTTATCTAGCAATGATTTTATATCAATAGACACCATATCGACTGGCAAATCGCATTTTAGAGCTTCGAGCGCATTTTTCGCACTATTACTAGCCTCCAATATCAAGTTTTTATGCCTCATATTAGATATTATTACATTTTCTCCCGTATCCATATCGTTGTTTTTCCAAAGTCGTTCTATTTCATCTTCAATTTCATCTATTCCAATTTTTGACTTCGCTGAAATATTAAACACTTTTTTATCTCCAAAAATTTCTGATATGTTCCATTTTTCATCTAAATCAATTTTGTTTACCAGAATTATAGATTTCTTATTTTTTATAAGATTAATTATTTCAAAATCTTCTTCTGTTAACTCTCTTGAGACATCAAAAACAGCAATTATCATATCGGCATCATTAACTTCTTTTTTGGCCTTATTTACACCAATTTCTTCAATAATATCCTCTGTCTTTCGTATTCCGGCAGTATCTATTATTCTAAGTGGTATTCCTTTTATATTTACAAATTCCTCTATCGTATCACGAGTTGTACCAGGAATATCAGTTACTATAGCTCTTTCTTCTCTTAAAAGTACATTCATTAAAGAAGATTTTCCAACGTTAGGCTTACCTAAGATCGCTGTTCTTACACCTTCTTTTAGCACTCTTCCTTCATCAAAAGAATTATATAATTTATCTAACTTTTCCTTCGTGTTTGTCAAAACATCTCTCAATGTTTCACGTGTAACATCTTCTATCTCATGCTCAGGATAATCGATTCCGGCTTCTATTTGGATCAAAACATCATAAACATCTTTTTGAATTTCATTTATTTTTTCTGATAAAAATCCTGTTAACTGACTCATAGCTACACTTCTTGCTTTATCAGTTTTGGAAGTTATTATATCTATTATTGATTCGGCTTGTGCCAAATCTATTCTTCCATTTAAAAAAGCTCTTTTAGTAAACTCTCCTGGCTCAGCTATTCTTGCACCTGATTCTATAACTTTATCTAAAATTTTTCGCATTACTACAGTTCCACCATGACAATTTATTTCTACAGTATTTTCTGTTGTATAAGAATATGGTGCTTTAAAAAATGACACTAAAACTTCGTCGATTTTATTTTCTCCATCAACGATATATCCATATTTAATTACATTAGGCTTAGGATTTCTAACATCAAAAAAAGCATCCTTCGGGCGAAAAATATTTGCTACGACCGAAAATGCTTCCTCTCCGCTAATCCTTATAATTCCTATTCCTCCGACTCCCGGAGATGTAGCAATTGCAGCGATTGTGGTTTTTTCCATTGTATTCTCCTCTTTTTCATAATATCTAAAAATGGGCGGATGTTATCCGCCCAAATGTATTAAACGGCAATATTTAAAACTACGCCTTTTTTATTTTCTAGGAAAGTTCGAGCTATGAGTTAAAACTCTAACTTAGTACAAACCCAGTCTAATTAAAATTTAGCTGATGAAATCAGCGTTAAAAATTTTAATTAGTAGCTCGAACGACCGACAGAAAACAAAAGTGTTTGTCTAAATCTTTGATTTAGCAACAAACAGTTTCACAGAGTGCAAAAAGTTCATTGATGTTGTTGACCGAAGGTCAACATGGCGTGGACTTTAGTCCACTTTTTTTATTACAACTTTTCTAAAAGGTTCTGAACCAATACTTACAGTAGTAACCTTATTATCATCTTGTAGTGCTGTATGAATTATTCTTCTTTCATAAGGTGTCATTGGTTCTAAAGTAATGTTTTTACCATATTTTATAACATCTCTAGCCTTTTTATGTGCTAAAGCTGTTAATGTTTCTTTTCTTTTTTCTCTATAATTTTGAGCATCAATTTCTACTCTTTTATATTCTCCATTTTTATTTATTATCACGTTAGTAAGTAATTGCAAGGCATCTAGTGTTTCACCTTTATATCCTATGATAAGTCCTAAATTTTCGCCTTCTAAATTTACTTTTAATGCATCTGTTGTATCTTCCACATTGCTTTTAATATTTAATCCTAGGCATGAAGTAATATTGCTTATTACTTCATTTACTTTATCAGCCTTATTTTCTTCTACTGCCACTTCTTCTTTGACAGAAACTCTAACCAATGCCGGTTTTGCTCCTATTCCAAGTAAACCTTTTGTTGGCTCTTCAAGCACCTCTATTTCAACATTTTCTTCTGTTGTATTAAGTTCTTGTAATGCCATTTTTACTGCTTCATCAACTGTTTTACCTATCTTTTCAACAAAATTTGACATATGGCTTTCCTCCCTTATTTATCTATTACTTTACTTTCAGCATTAAGTTTTGTCATCATCCAAGTTTGTAACAATATTGTTATTGCAGTATTAACAAACCAATATAATCCCATACCTAACGGCACTTTAAACGAAATGTATGTAATTAGTAAAGGCATCATTATCATCATATTTCTCTGCATAGCTTCAGCTTGTTCATTAGATGCATCCGCGCTCTTTGTTTGTTTCATGCTTATGTATGATGATAAGAATGTTGCTATACCAGACAATATAGGTATTATCCATGTAGCCCACATACTAATATTAGCAATACTAGGAACTTGTCCTAAATCCAGTCCTAAGAAATCGGTTTTTATCAAGTCTTTTCTTTCATTTACTATATAATATAACTCTTTATATGTGCCCATATTAGCATATTTTTCAATAGCCTGGTCAACCTCTGCAGTCCTAATTTCAGGATACATAAATTTTACCGGTTGTGCTATCGCGAAAAACATTGCATATATGATTGGTATTTGAATTAATAAAAGTAGACATCCCGAAAACGGATTCACTTTTTTATCTTGATATATTTTTTGCATTTCTTCTGCTAATTTTTGTTGATTGTCTTTATATTTTTCTTGTAATTTTAATAATACCGGTTGAATTTCTTGTGTCTTTTTCATTGTTCTTTGCTGTTTTAATGAAAGTGGTATTAATAATAACTTAATAAAAACTGTAAATAAAATGATTGCTAACCCATAATTTAAGGTTGCATCATACAACGACCTTAAAATCCATCCCATAGCTCTGGCTATGATATCCATTATTGCTCCCATAAATACCTCCGAAATTATTTTAACGGATCATCTCCGCCTTTCGCAAAAGGATTACAACGTAAAATTCTCCAAAAACCTTTAGCAAGCCCTTTTATCACACCGTACTTTTCTACGGCTTGTCTAGTATATTCCGAGCAAGTCGGATTATATATGCAACAACCTTCCCCTTTTAATGGAGAAAGATATTTTTGATAAAATCTAATTGCTTTTAATACTAATTTTTTCATTATTTATTTCCTTTTGTATCTTATGATATAAGTACTCTACTTCTTTTTTAATGTCTATATACTTTACATTGTCAGCAGAGACTTTATTTTTCCAAACAAAAACAAGGTCATACCCTTTATTAAATGAAATCGTAGTTAATCTGGCAGATTCTCTTATTATTCTTTTTATTCTGTTTCTTTCAACTGCTTTTCCGGCTTTTTTTCCAACAGCAAAACCGAAACGCAAAAGATTAAGTCTATTGGGGAAAAAATAAATAGCAAGATTATTACTATTAACAAATTTCCCCTTACTTAATACTCTTTTAAATTCAAAGTTCTTTTTAATTGTTAACATGTATATTTCTTTCCTTTTACTCGAACAAATTATACACAAAGAACCGCTCTTCCCTTTGCTCTTCTGTTCTTTAATACTCTTCTTCCTGCTGCTGTTTCCATTCTAGAACGGAATCCATGAACTTTTTTCATTTTTCTGTTATTTGGTTGAAATGTTCTTTTCATTTTTACACCTACTTCCTTTTATAAGAATACCTGTTACATTGTATAACATAATATTCAAACTGTCAATAGTAAAATAAGCTTTTGATTTATTATTAAACTTATTATGTAGTTATGTTGTCTGCAATTTTATTATACTTACTTTCGCCTATTCCAGATACTTTTTTCAATTCTTCTGTGTTGCCAAATGTTCCATTTTCTTCACGATATTTAATTATCTTTTCTGCTGTTGAATCTCCGATTCCAGAAAGTGTTTTTAATTGTTCCTTTGATGCTGTGTTTATATTTACTTTTCCCGAATCTGAATTGTTATTAGATATATTAATACTTTTTGACACAATTGCTTTTTTCTTTTTTATTTCAACTTCTTTTTTGGGAATTGTTATCTTTAATGCATCCGATAAAATATATGCTAAATTAACTTCTGACAAGTCAGCTTTTTCTGTTGTGCCACCAGCTATAATTATGGCATCATTGACTCTTGAACCTTCTGGCAAAGAATATAATCCCGGATAATTTACTTCTCCGCCAACATCAACATATATCATTTTTATTTCTATTTTTTCTTCCGTTTCTACAAAATTTTCATTCTCTATATCTTGAATTATTTCATTTTTTTTATTATTAATATAAAGTAAGTTATAAATTAATGCCGATAGTAAAAATGTAGTTGAAATTATGAATATTATTGTTTTCTTGGTTATTTTCACTTTTCCACTTCCTTCCAAGAAAAATATAACTTGTTTTACATTTTTTGTCAATGTTTTTTTGTTAATAGGGGGGTTTTTATGAAGAAATTACTTTTGTTATTTTTTTCGTTATTTTTGATAAATATTAGTTTTGCTGCAACACCAAACTTTGATGTATACTGCAATTCAGCCATTTTGATTGATGCTAGAACAGGTAATGTTTTATATGAGAAAAATTCAAATCAGCAAGCCTATCCTGCCAGTACAACTAAAATTTTAACAGCATATATAGCTTTAACTCAAATTGGTGATATAAATACAGAAATAATTCCTACAAAAAATGCAGTTATGTCAGTGCCTGTTGGTAGTTCACTTGCTTATTTTTCTGAAAACGAAAAACTTACGCTAGAACAAATACTTTTTGGTTTATTACTCCCTTCTGGAAATGACGCAGCTAATATAATTGCTGAGTATGTTTCTGGTTCTAATTCGAATTTTGCTGAATTGATGAATGTAACAGCTGAAAAGTTAGGTGCCACCAATTCACACTTTGTAAATCCTAGTGGATGGCATGATAATGAGCATTATACTACTGCTGCTGATTTAGCTAAAATAGCATATAATGCAATGAAAATTCCAAAATTTAAAGAAATCGTATCTCAAACAAGATACGTTATGCCGGAAACTAACGTTTCAAAAGTAAAAAGAACTTTTATAAATACTAATAAGCTACTATCTTCTGGAGAATATTACTACGAAGCAGCAACAGGTATAAAAACAGGATACACTTCTCAATCAGGTAATTGTCTAGTGGCGTCTGCTTCAAAAGATGGAGTTGAATTAATCTCTGTTGCAATGGGAGGAAACACTGTTCCTGTCGGAAAATCAGCTGTTTATCTTGATACAATTAATTTATTGAATTTTGGATTTGAAAACTATCATAATAACCAATTAGTAGCACAAAGTAATTTAATTACAACAATAACGCCTAAGAAAGCCGGCAAAAAAACTTTGGATATAGTAACAGATTCTTCAATAAATGTATTGGTTGAAAACGGGGATACACCTGTGTTTGATAGAATTATTTCTTTAAACGAAAAGATTGTTGCACCTATAAAAAAGGGTGATGTTTTAGGTACTCTAACATATACCCAAAATGATGAAGTGGTTGGAATCGTTAATTTGGTTGCAAAAACAGATATTGAAAAAGA
>CAKSUD010000054.1 GCA_934500865.1 uncultured Clostridia bacterium
GAAACCATCATCTTTATTAAAAGAATGTGCGCCAAAATCTTTAACATCATATCCTAATGAAGATATATACTCTTTTAGCTGTTCCTTAAACTCAAAACCGGCATGGTCGGCTCCAATAGCTATTTTCATTTTTATCATACCTCCAAATCTAATTCATTATATACTTTCATTCCGTTTTCGTCAAATTTTGTTTAGCCCAACCCTAGCATTAAGCACAAAAAAATAACCGGAAGTTAATGATATGCCCCTTGTCAAGTAGACAGGTGAAATATCTAAATTAAGTGCGGATAATACCTACGTTTCAATTCGAAATGTAGGTATTTTTCTATGCACAGCATTTTCCTTTATATTTATTAATTCTTTTGTTTTCTGGAATAGGATACTCTATTATAATATTTGATGATAAAGCTTCTTGACGTACTTTTAATGGAGTTTTACAGTGATATCTGTCCTGTGGACGTTCTTCACTATAGAAGCGAATATAATCATTTATAGCATTTCTTAATGAAACTTCATCTGTTATCTCATACATTTGATACATTTCTGATTTTATAATCCCCCAAAAACCTTCAGTAGGACCATTATCTATACAATGTCCTACTCTTGACATAGATTGTTTCATTTCTTGATTTTCAAGTTTCGTTTTAAATACTTTGCTAGTATATTGAAAACCTCTATCACTATGAAAAATTGGTTTTGCGTTAGGATTTGATTTTATTGCTTGGTCAAATGTTTCAAATACTAATTTATTATCATTTCTGTTACTGATAACATATGCAACTGAAAATCTGTCATATAAATCTATGATAGCACTTAAATATACTTTCTTTTTTTGATTAGGTATTTTAAATTCTGTTACATCAGTAGCCCATTTCTCATTTGGAGCAGATGCATAAAAATTACGTTTTAATATATTATCTGCTACTTCCTCTGGTTTGACACATACATATTTTTTCTTCTTTTTTCTTATAACAGAGTGAATTCCTAGTTTTTTCATAATTCTATGAATTCGGTTTTTACTATATTTTGTATGATTAAAATGATTAATCCATGAAGTCATTCTTCTATATCCAAGTATGTGATTGAATCGTTCATCATATTCTTTTATAATCTCAGCAATTTTAATATTTTCTTGTTCTTCAATTGGAATTTTTCGATTTAACCATTTATAATAGCTTGCTCTTGATATTTCAAGCTGTTTGCACATCCATTCTATATTCCAATTTTTTTCTTTATGAAAATATTTAATAGTTAAATATTTTGATTCCTGACGAACTTTACCAAGCCTCACATCCTTTCGAATTCTTTCACTTTTTTTAATAGTTCAACAACCATATCCTTTTCTTCTAATTGACGTTTTAATCGTTGATTTTCAAGCATTAGACGTCCTAATTCATCTAATTCATCATCTGTTTTATGATGTCCTCGTCTATCCTCTAACCCTTTTTCTCCATTTTTATCATATTTCTTTACCCAAGAATAGACTTGACTATATGATACAGCAAATTTTGATGCAGTATTTTTATAATCACGATTGTTATTTATACAATATTCAACAATTTCTTTACGTTCTTCTAAAGTAGTTTTTCTTCTTGCACTTGCCATATAGACCTCCTGTTTTGGAATGTAATCCTTAAGTTCTCTATTGGCATTATACATCCTAATCCAGTTTCTTAAAAGACCTGGTGAAATATCATATTTTATTCCTAACTCATTAGAAGAACCATTACCATTAAGATATTCTTGAATAATTTGAATTTTATATTCTTTTGTATATGAATTATTTTTTGTTTTTCGTGAAAATCCAATTATTCCATGTTTATTGTATATAGCTGCCCAATTTCGAAACGTACTCGATGAAATGTGTAATTCGTTACATATTTGTATCACAGATTTGTTTCCTTCTATATATTCTAAAACAACTGACTCCTTTATTTCTGGAATGAATCTAATTTCTCTAGACATGATAATACCCCCAAAGCAACAGTTTTTTATATTTAATCTGTCTACTTTAAGGGTATCATATCATAATCTCCCGGTTATTTATATCCTTATTCCAAAGCTGCAATTATCGTTTTTTCCACTTTTCTTAATTTGCCCTTCATATCTTCAAATTGTTCCTCATCCATTCCTGCTCTTAAGTCCTCTTTAATCATCAAGCACATCTCATCAACCTCATCTTTAAGAAGATTAAGCTTTTCAAGAATTTCAAGACACATAAATCTGTATTTCCTATCAGGAGCTTCCTCACCAACTTGAGTTGCGTAATCATTTTTAATTTCAAACACATCTCCACGATTTGGAATAATTGTTCTTATTCCAAAAGTATCAGTTAGCACATCAGAAAATACTTTTTGTGACTCTTCTTCACCATGAACAATAAATATAGTAGCAGGTTTTTTCTTAATTTCGCTTACCCAATTAATTAATCCATTTTGGTCAGCATGACCGGAAAATCCCTCGATATACTCAATTCTAGCCTTAACAGTAATATCCTCGCCAAAAATTCTAACTTGCTTTTCCCCATCAACCAGTCTTCTTCCTAAAGTTCCAACTGCTTGGTAACCAACAAATAGAATTGTGCTCTTTTCATCCCATAAGTGATGTTTTAAGTGATGACGTATTCTACCCGCCTCGCACATACCACTCGCAGAAATAATAATTGAAGGCTCTCTATCTTCATTTATCGCCTTAGACTCTTCAACAGTTCTTGAAAGTCGTAGTGTTGGAAAATCAACAGGATTCTTATTCTCCATAATGTAACGTCTTGCTTCTTCATCATAACACTCAACATTATCTTTATATATTTCAGTAGCAGAAATTGCAAGAGGACTGTCTATATAAACAGGTGTCTTCAAAATCTTATCATACTTTTCTTTTAATATATCTTTATTTTGATTTAACCCATAAACAATTTCTTGAGTTCTTCCAACCGCAAATGACGGAATAACAACCCTACCGCCATTATCTATTGTTTCATCAACAATATCTACGAAAGTTTCAAATCTGTCATCTCTCGCCTTATGGTTTCTATCTCCATAAGTAGACTCTAAGACAAGAAAATCAGCCGAATCTATAAATTCAGGGTCACGTAATATCGGAGTATCTCTATTTCCTAAGTCACCTGAAAATACTGCCTTAGTCTCAGTACCATTCTCCTTAACCCATATTTCTATTATAGAAGACCCAAGCATATGTCCGGCATCTCTAAATCTAACCTTAACATCATCATTTACTTGGATAACCTCATCATAAGGACAAGGTTCAAACGCTTTTAAGCTTTCAACCGCAGTTTCAGCCGTATAAAGTGGTGGAACAGGATGCTTTCCGGCCCTTATACGTTTCCTGTTAATCCATTCAATTTCCATCTCTTGAATGTGACCGCTATCCGGTAGCATTATACTACACAAATCGCAAGTAGCCTTTGTTGCATAAACTTTTCCCTTAAACCCATCATTAACTAACTTTGGAATTCTTCCGGAATGGTCGATATGCGCATGAGTCAAAAACATGAAATCAATAGTATTAGGAGCAAATGTAAAATCATCCACATTTAGCATTACCTCTTTATTTTGACCTTGGAACATACCACAATCAACCAAAAACTTGTACTTACTTGTAGTTACCAAAAAACATGACCCGGTAACTGTCTTTGCTGCACCTAAAAACGATATTTGCATACAATCTCCCCTTTCGCAAGTTTCTCCAAATGCTTTACTATTTACTTTTTATCCAACAACTTTTGTAATTCATCAACAAATGTATTTATATCCTTAAACTGTCTGTAAACTGATGCAAATCTTACATAAGCAACGTCATCCAGCTCCTTTAAGGCATCCATAACCAACTCTCCCACTTCTAGAGAAGTTATCTCTTTTTTCATCTTATTATGAATTTGTAATTCAATAGAATTAACAGCTTTCTCCATTTGTTCAACAGTAACAGGTCTTTTTTCACAAGCTCTAATTATACCGTTCATAACCTTTGATCTATCAAAAGCCTGTCTACTTCCATCTTTCTTTATAACAATAAGCGATATATCCTCAACTCTTTCATAAGTTGTAAATTTTCTTCCGCAACTTGTACATTCTCGTCTACGCCTAATGCTCATGCCATTATCCGATGGCCTTGAATCTATAACCTTACTCTCAGGCACATAACAAAACGGACATTTCATCTATCTTCCTCCTAACTTATAACATCTGCAATTAATTTCTCGCTTATAACCGCTTTATCCTCATATTCATAAGCACTATCTAAAAGCTTTATAGCCTCATCTACCTTATCCTCATTATTTATATGTAAAGTAAGTAAAGGTTCGCCCTCTTTTACAAAATCTCCAACCTTTTTATCCAAAACTATTCCTACACCATAATCGATACTATCAGTTTTTTTAGCCCTTCCACCACCTAACATCATAGACGCAATACCAAGTTTTTCTGCCTCTATCTTAGAAATATACCCTGATTTTTTTGCATTATACTTACGCAAAATTTTTGCACCAGGTAAAAGTGAAACATCTTCAATCGTCTCAACATTCCCCCCCTGTGCGCCAATAAACTCTTTAAACTTATTAAATGCCTTGCCATTTTCAAGCAGTTCCTTAAGTTTAAGCTTTAATTCCGAAATTTCACCACATTTAGCCAAATATAACATATTAGCCGCTAACTCAATGCAAACTTCCTCTAAATCTTTAGGACCATTACCCTTTAATGTCTCGATAGCCTCTTTAACCTCAAGAGCATTACCAATAGCAAATCCCAAAGGCTCATTCATATTAGAAATTACAGCAATAGTCTTTCTGCCAACCATATCTCCTATATCAACCATAGTTCTCGCTAACTTTTTAGCATCATCTATAGTTTTCATAAAAGCACCATCACCATACTTAACATCTAAAACAATAGCATCCGCGCCACCTGCAATTTTTTTGCTCATGATACTACTTGCAATAAGTGGAATACAACTAACCGTTGCAGTAACATCTCTAAGTGCATATAGCTTCTTATCAGCAGGTGCTAAATCTCCCGTCTGCCCTACAACTGAAATTCTAACATTATTTACATTTTCAATAAACTTCTCGATAGGAAGAGAAATGTTAAAGCCAGGTATCGACTCTAGTTTATCAACAGTTCCTCCGGTATGCCCAAGTCCTCTTCCGGACATTTTTGCAACAGGCACATCAAAACATGCAACTAACGGTCCAACAATTAATGTTGTCTTATCTCCAACACCGCCTGTGCTATGTTTATCCACTTTTATTCCATTTATCTTAGATAAATCAGCAATATCCCCTGAATGTGCCATAGCCAATGTCAAATTAGAAGTTTCCTCTTTAGTCATTCCATTTAAATAAATCGCCATAAGTAAAGCAGTCGTCTGATAGTCCTCTATCGTTCCATCAGTACATCCCTTTACAAAGAAATCTATTTCTTCCTTAGAAAGTTCGCCTTTATCACGTTTTTTAGCTATAATATCATATATTCTCATTAGTTATCGCTCCTATAATATATTTTTAATCAAATTTATTCTTTCTGCTATAAAATTATTATCGGCATATTTTGCGAAAACCTCAACAACGTCAAATCTAGCTATATAATTACCCATATGCTTATAATCTATGTAATTTCGTGCAGTAAGTTCTAGGTGTTTTTTCTTCCAATAGTTAACCGCATTCTCAGGATGTCCATATTTACCACTCGTTCTCGTCTTAACCTCGATAAATACTAAGCATTCCTTATCCATAGCAATTATGTCTATTTCTCCAAATCTGCAAGAATAATTTGTGGTTAAAATTTTATAGCCATTTTTTATCAAATAGTTTTTTGCAGTCTGTTCACCTAAATTTCCAACAACTTTATTGTATTTTTCCATATTTAAACCCTTACATCAAACTTCTTTTCTCCCTGACCCTTTTCCTTTATATATTTTAACTTTATAAAATCATCCGTTCTCTCTGTAATCTCAAACAAAACAACATCTCCAATACCAGCCGCAATTCTCTCTTCTAGCCTTGCTTCTAATACAATTCCGTCCTCAAGCTCTAACTCAACCTTGCCATCTCTAGAAATATTCTTAATTCTTGAATGAAATTTTTTACCTTTTTTAAATCTGTCGTTTTGTTTATCAGGATTAATAGCATTAATATAATTTAATCTGTTAATCTCATTTATATTCATATGCATCATCCTCTCCATACACTTTAATAATACACTTTTTTTCGCTTATAGTCAAATCTGATGAATGTAACTAACTGCACAGAATATATAGTAAATTATGCTCCGGCAGACTACTTTTTTAAAGGTTCTAACCAAATTACCAACCGTCGCTCAAAGTCGACATCCTTGTCGACCCTCGCTCAAAATTTCATCCTAGAAATTTTGACGGTTTTGCCTTCGGCAAATTTGGAGAACCGGTGAAAAACTTCGTAAAGTCGCATAATTTACTATATATTCTGTGCAGTTAGTTAAATCAAAATTTTTTAACAAAAAAGAAGTTGCCAAAAATTTAGCAACTCCTTCTTATAACTAAAAATTATTACTTTCCTGAAACATAAATTATCATAGCATCAAACTTAGTATCAGTCTCGCTATACTCATTACCATCTATATCGACAGTAACATCGACCCCAACTTTTAAATCCTCAAACTTTTTCTCTGCACCGTCAGGTCCATAAATTTTAGTATCTTTTGTTATATATATCTTTACTTCTTTACCGCTCCCACCATTCACTGTAATATAATCTTTCCCTATAGATTTGATTAATCCTGACTTCGTGATTACATTAGGAACAGTTCCCTTGTTTTCATCTTCACCATCTAAATTTCCCGGATTCTTTACTCCTTCTTGAATTAACTCTCCATCTTTTAAAACGGGGTTGACAGGCTCATTACTAGCCAAAATTACGTAAACAATAGCCCCCACTGAAATTACTAAAACAGCTACAAGTGCAATAACAACCTTTTTATTCATCACTATCACTCCTTCTTTTTTATTCTAACAAATTAAAATACGTTTTTCAATGCTTTTCCATTTTTTTAGTCTTTAAAGTATGGGTGCATAAATAAAATAAGCTTTCAATATACATTGGCTAGGAGCGTGATTAATTTGAAAAAGTTCACATTCATAAAAAACGCAGTCATAATGACAGTTACTGCTTTCATTTTACGCGGACTTGGCGTACTACTTAGAGTATTTCTCTCCAATAAAATCGGTGCCGAAGGCATGGGACTTTATCAAATTATATTCTCCGTTTATGCCTTAGCCTCGACCTTTGCCACAGCCGGTGTTTCAACCGCAGTTATAAGAATAGTAACAGACGAAATGGCTTCCGGCACTAAGCAAACTGTACTAAAAGCTTTTAAAAAGACCTTGTACATATGTATGATTTGGGGATTATTTTTATCTATTATCTTTTATTATTCAGCCGAATTTATCGGCAAAAATTGGATAAATGATGTGCGTACAATTCCATCCCTAAAAATACTTGTATTTGCCCTACCTTTTATGAGTATGACTTCCTGCATAAAGGGTTATTTTATAGCATATCGACGAGTTTCTATTCCGTCAGAAGCTCAAGTGCTAGAGCAAATAGTGCGATTTGTACTAATTTTCATCATAATAGATTTATTTATACCATACGGTATTGATGCTTGCTGTACTGCCATAATAATAGGCGATGTAATTGCCGAAATGTCCTCTTGCACATATTCGTACATTGCATATCTAAAAGAAAAACATCGTCACGGCAATACCTATCTTGCAAAAAATCAAAAAAATGGTCCTGTACTAAAAAAAGCATTAAATGTTGCCGGCCCCATTGCCCTCAACAAATATTTAAATACAATTTTAAGAACATTCGAAAATATGTTAGTACCGGAATGTTTAAGAGAATTTTCATCTTCTCGTGAAAAGTCACTAGAACAATTCGGTATGTTAAAAGGAATGGCTATGCCAATTTTATTCTTTCCCGCATCTCTTTTAACTGCATTCTCAACATTACTAATTCCTGAAATGGCCGAAGCAAAAAGCCTAGGGCAAGAACGAAAAGTATCCGCAATAGCAAACAAAACACTTCAAATCTCCATAACCTTGTCTATACTTATAGCCGGAATATTTATGGCATTTCCATATGAATTAGCCGAACTCATTTACAAAGATTTAGAAGTAGGCTTTATAATTTACGCACTCGCACCAATCGTGCCCTTTATGTACTTAGAGACTGTCGTAACCGGAATCCTTCAAGGATTAAATCAACAAATGCACTCGCTAAAATATAACATTTTTGACTCCGTCATACGAATTAGCCTCATCTACCTATTAGTACCGCAAAAAGGCTTAAACGCTTTTATACTCATAATGATTTTAAGTAATATCACAACATCATCATTAAACATTTATAGGACTTTAAAAATAACAAATACAAAAATACAGTGGTTAAAATGGATTATACTCCCATCAACCGCTGTATTCATATCGATAATCGCTATGACACTTTTACTTAAAAACTTAATGTTACCAAGTCTCTACTATGTAGTTATCGGAACAGTAATAATATCAATCACTTATTTTGCAATACTATTTGTAACAAAAGCATTAAAGTTAAAAGACTTATCACTTAACATTTCAAATTAGCTTTTCTTCGCTATATCATACAGTTTCATAAAAAGCTCACCGGTCGCAATGCTGTCATCCTTTGCACGGTGACGCTTATCTGTATTTATATTAAACCAGTGAATCATAGTCTCAAGTTTATGATTAGGCGCTTTATCTACATATTTACGAGCTAAGGCTAAAGTATCGAAAATATATCTATCCTGTAAGTTTAGACTTAGCCCGTTTCTAAGAAGGAAATCCAAGTCAAATCTTACATTATGTCCAACAATATTCGAATCACCTATAAACTTGCAAAAATATGGCATAATTTCTCTTATAGTAGGGGCTTCTGCAACATCAGCATCTCTTATACCATGAATTGCAGTAGCATATGCCGGAATTGGCATGCCGGGGTCTACATAAGTATCAAAAACATCAACAACTTTATCATTTAAGAACTTAACTCCCGCCAATTCAACAATCCTATGCTTTTCACCAATTCCAGTAGTTTCTATATCTATAACAACATAATTTCCGGGATTTTTATTTAAAATATCATCATCAAACATTTTAAACGAATATCTCTTCACTTTCTCATTCACCATTAATAAACACCTCAAAACTATATTAATACATATTTCCCTAACTTTCAATATTCAAAATTTACTTTGTACATCAATTTACTTAATTAAAAAACACATTTTCCGTCAAAAACACTTGAAAAACTACTCATTCTCTGTTATATTTACAATTGTTCAAGAAAAAAATAGGTGGTAGAAAATGTTGAAGAAAAAAGCAAGAATTTTAATAATAGCTATAACATTTATAGTTAGCATATTGTCAGTTTATTTTAAGTTATTATATGTATTTATTCCTGTTTCTTTGCTTATGGTTTATATGGTTTTCGCTTATTTTAAGTTTGCATCGGTAAGCCTTGCATTTAAGCAAATCAGACAAAAACGTCTAAAAGAAGCATATCAATTGCTACTCGACACTCCTAACCCAAAGCTTTTAACAAGAGGAGAAAAAACATATTACTATTGGGGTATGGGAATTATAAAGATAAGCGAAGATAAGTTTGATGAAGCAGAAAGAGAGTTTTATAACGCATTACGTTTTGGCATTACAACACCAAATAATATGGTCGTAATTAACCTCTCTTTAGCACAAATATGTATGTATAAAGAAGAATTTGAAAAAGCCGCTGTTTATTTAGATGAAGCTAAACGAATTCCTCATAAACCGGAATTAAATGTGATACTCTATGAATTAGAAGATAAATTAGAAAGATTAGCTAGACAGGAATTGTTACCTGAAAGCTGTAAACCTTCGATAATGGTATAAAGTGGACTATATTAGTCCACTTTTTTGTTGACTCCTTTCTGGTTTTATGTTAATATATAAACACAAATCAATAATCCGCAAAAGTGGGCTTTTCCTCACTTTAATAACTCTATTTTAATTAAAAAGGAGAACTACTATGGCAAACTTTGGAGACAACATGAGAGAATTAGTTAATTCTAAGGAAAAAAAGCAAAAAGAAATTGTTAAACGAAAACTAAACCGTAGTACGAAAAGTTTAATTAATAATACTCCGATAGGTCAAATTCGTTTTAAGTCTATATCTTTTTACAATGTAGAAAGAAGACTTTTTGGTCCTCAGTATGGTTTATCTCCATGTGATGTAGACTATAGACTTACCAAAATGGTAAACGAATACTTTCTTGCATTTGATTACAGTACCGGTATCGACCCTCTAACTTATCGTTGCAAAGTTCGTTCTTCTCCACAGCACATTCTATCTTGCATACTAGGGACGCATATAGCACCGCCAGTAGGATATAAAACTATCACTGTGGTTTATGCTAATAATCCTCAAAGTAACCCGAATTGTGCAAAAGATTTTATCTCTTATTGCTTCGAGAGCTCAATGCTACCTACGTTTCAATATGAATTAAAACGTAAAATCAAATTATATAAGACAGTACAATCTCCACTTGAATTAAACTTCTACTATGAGGCTATACTAACCACATTAGAATTTTACAACATGCCCATAAGCGATGCTGAAGTAAAAGCAATTTTTACTGAGCTTTGTGAGAAAAATGGTATCATGTTAAGCAAGTGGAATCCTGACATAAAATGTTTTTATATCGAGCTTTCTCTTTAAAACACTTATCCCCGCCTAGTGAAGGTGGGGATTTCTTTTACTCCTCTTTTTTATTTAACCTAACTAAATTATATATAATAAACCCAAGTGCAACTACCGCAAAGGCAATAGAAAGTACCATAGAAACCCTTACATTATATAGCATTAGACTGTCTGCCCTAAGCCATTCTATAAAGCCTCTTAAAACTCCATGCATAAAGAAATACAGTGCTGTTTTTTCTCCGGAGAAACTCTTCTTTCCTAGTATAATAGCACAAATATGTATGTATAAAGAAGAATTTGAAAAAGCCGCTGTTTATTTAGACGAAGCTAAACGAATTCCTCATAAACCGGAATTAAATGTGATACTCTATGAATTAGAAGATAAATTAGAAAGATTAGCTAGACAGGAATTGTTACCTGAAAGCTGTAAACCTTCGATAATGGTATAAAGTGGACTATATTAGTCCACTTTTTTGTTGACTCCTTTCTGATTTTATGTTAATATATCAACATAAATCAATAATCCGCAAAAGTGGGGCTTTCCTCACTTTAATAACTCTATTTTAATTAAAAAGGAGACCTATTATGGCAAACTTTGGTGACAACATGAGAGAAGTCGTAAAAAATAACAACAATTCCCAAAAAGAAATAATCCCAAGGCTTATCGTCGAACAGGAACTTGAGAAACTCGCGGAACATCTTACCACTAGCACCCCAAAAGGACAAATTCGATACGAACTTGTCAAATACGAGCGCTTCAAGCAAAAAATTGCCTGGAAGGTTCACAAAAGCTCAAGCAATATCTTGTTATGTAGCCGAATTCATCAAATTGCACAAGAAAAAAGCCTTTTCTTCTATTTTCCCCATTCTTCTGCGGAACTTCGTTATATGAAATTTCACGGAAATGACAGACTTCTGTTCTACGCCAACGCCATAGAGCAGAATCAAAACTGTCTTAGAGATTTGGTTGAATATTGGTTTGAGGATTCTATTTTACCTGCTTTTGAGCGTTCAATAAAAATAGTTTGTTCCAAAGGAAACTATCGCAATTCGTATTCATTTCATTTTTACTTTAACT
>CAKSUD010000055.1 GCA_934500865.1 uncultured Clostridia bacterium
GGTTCATCTAAGAAATATAAAGATATCTCTTCTACTTCTTATCTTTATAAGAAGGGAAATTACGTAAAATTCACTTATAGTGGTGATGAAATTACAAAGATGGCTGTTGCTACTTCTAAATCGAAATTAGATTCTTCTAGCAGTAGCTCTTCATCAGATAAAACTATAACAGGTCAAATAACAAAAGTTAGCAAAGCTGACGGGTATATTGTTGTTGATGATGATTACATTTTAATGGATGATGATATTGACGAGTATGACGAAGGAGACGAAGATTACTACTATAATAGTGATACTTCTTTCACATACAATGGTTCATCTAAGAAATATAAAGATATCTCTTCTACTTCTTATCTTTATAAGAAGGGAAATTACGTAAAATTCACTTACAGTGGTGATGAAATTACAAAGATGGCTATTGCTACTTCTAAATCAAAATTAGATTCTTCTAGCAGTAGTTCTTCCGGCAGTATATCCAATAACTACATTTTGGGAACTATAACTGACTTTGATGAAGATTATATTGACATCGAAGACGAAGATGGCGAAGAATACACATTTGAAATTGGTAGTGATTGCGTAATAATTGAACGCTCTTCTGATGACCCAGAGGGAGATTTATATGGCTATGCTAAGAACTATGATGATGTTTTAGAAGAAGATGACGAAGTTTTAATATTCGTTTACAAAAAAACTTCTAGCAAATACTATACAAGTTTAATAATTTTAATGGATTAATGGAATAAAGTTTCTTCCATTTGACTATACTTTAGTAAAACAAACTTATGGAGGTTAGTCTTATGGAAGAAACTTTTAGTAATTTAACGCATATTGAAAAAAAGGACAATAGCATAATAGATTACTTCATAGATAAATTTTCAAAAACGAAACCCGATGATTTAGAACTTCAAGAATTAGTTAAATGTTTAAAAACGGCTCAAATCGAATTTGAAACTGCCGTTAATAATTATGAGTTTGCAAGTGATCCGGAGTTAATTGATTACTATACATACAACATAAAAGCAACTCAAACAAGATATCAATATTTACTGCGAAAAGCTAAAGAAAAAGGGTTATAAGGAGGATAAAATGAATTCTGTATTAGTTTATATTTTGGCAGTTGTTGGGGTATGCCTAATTGCAAAACTTTTGTCAGCCCCTCTTAAGATTGTTTTTAAGTTACTGGCAAACGCGATTGTGGGTGCAATAGTACTTGTCTTAATAAATTTTATTGGTGGTTTCTTTGCATTCCACATTGATTTGAATTTCATAACAGCGTTAATTGCCGGAGCCTTGGGAGTGCCCGGGGTAATTATTTTGGCAATAATCGAGTTACTGTAAATACATATAATTAGGACCTGTAAAAAGGTCCTTTTTTTCTGCCTATTCTAATTCTACCAAAATAATCTCTTCCCCTATTCTTCGGATATTTTCCCACGGAATTACAATGTCAGAGCCACCTCTAAAAAAGCAAGGAAATAATCCCTGATTACATCCGGGGACAACTATTGCGTTTACTGTTCCCGTACAGTAATCTATATCTACATCACATACACATCCAAGTCTTTTAGCGTCACAAATATTAATCACTTCTTTATGTCTAAAGTCTATTACTTTACTCATATATGTACCTCCCAACTTTTTAATAACACAAAAATGCAGAAGCCAAAGCTTCTGCATTATATTATTCATTTTTTTATTCTTTAGTTCATATATACCTTCTCATATGCGTTAACGCACTTTTTTCTAGCCTCGAGACTTGTGCCTGAGATATTCCTATCTCATCAGCCACTTCAATTTGTGTTCTACCATCAAAAAATCTTTTCCTCAAAATTAGTTTTTCTCTATCATTTAACTTTGACATTGCTTCACTTATAGCCAAATCAGAAATCCATTTTTCATCTGTGTTTTTGGCGTCTCCCACTTGGTCCATAACAAATAGTGCATCTCCATCATCGTGATAAACAGGTTCAAATAAAGAAATTGGCTCTTGAATTGCATCTAGTGCCATAACAACTTCTTCTTTGGGTACTCCCATTTCCTTTGCAATCTCCATTATAGTTGGTTCTTTATTGTTTGTACTTATTAACTTCTCTTTTGCCTGTAAGGCTTTATATGCCGTATCCCTAAGTGAGCGGCTTACTCTAATCGAATTATTATCTCTTAAATACCTTCTTATTTCTCCTATTATCATAGGAACTGCATAAGTAGAAAATGTAACTTCGTGTTTTAAATCAAAATTATCTATCGCTTTTATTAATCCTACACAACCTATTTGAAACAAATCGTCTATATTTTCTCCTCTGTTTGTAAAACGTTGTATTACACTCAACACAAGTCTTAAATTGCCGTTTGCAAACTCCTGCCTTGCTTCTTTATCCCCTTTGCTAATTTTAATCAACAATTCTTTCTTTTTATCATTGTCTAAGACAGGAAGCTTAGTTGTATTAACACCGCATATTTCAACTTTATTAATCAAGCCCAAAACCTCCTTTGTAATAATCTATATTAATTATTTCCAAAATAGGTTTTCGGTATACTTAAAAGAAAATTTATATTACTCTAGTTAATCAATTATCCCAAGAGCGATTTTTAACTTCAAAATACGAAGAACCGATTCGTTAATTCGTTCTTCAGAGATTTCGCCTTCATCAATAGCTTTCAAAACTGCGGGAACTTGGATTTCAAAATCTGTGCAGCATAACAAGTCATTCCCTGCTTGTACAGCCAAGACTGCTGTCTCGGTGTCATTAGCAAAGTCTCTAACTCCATCCATAAATAAATCGTCAGTTATAACTACTCCGTTAAAATTTAATTCAGTCCGTAAAATATTATGTACTTTAGCAGATAAAGATGCCGGATATTCGCTGTCCATACACTCTACTATATTATGAGACACCAATACTATATTTGCTCCCGCATCAATTCCGGCTAAAAACGGAATAAAATCATTATCTTTGAACGTGTTATATGGTCGTTTATCATATGCAATTCCCGTATTAGTGTCCATATTATTCCCATAGCCAGGGAAGTGCTTTAATACGCTCCCCATTCCTTCTTTCTTCATTACTTCAACTACCGTTCGAACATATTCTGCTGTTTGCTTAGCATTCTTTCCGAAGCTTCGCTCATAAATAAAGTCATTTGAATCTTGCGAAACATCACAAACAGGTGCAAAATTTAAATTAACCCCTAAACTACGCAATAATCCGCATTTTTCCTCAGTATCACTCTTTATCAATTCAAATCCGCCCTCTTTATAAAGTGCTTGTGATGACCAAAATGGTACTGCACGTAATTTTCGATTAATACTAATCCTATTAACCTGTCCTCCTTCCTCATCCACTCCGATGAATAAAGGAATTTGAGCAGCTTTTTGGTAACTTTGAACGTTCTTTGTCACTTCATCTTTCGTCTTATCCGAAAAATCTCTAGCAAAAAGAATATAACCTCCAAGATTATATTTCTTAAGTTTCTCTATGGCATTTTCCTCCGGACACCTTGCAATAAACATTTGCCCAACTTTTTCTTCTAACGTCATATTACTTAAAAGTTGTTGTGCCTTTTCATCAATAGACACTTCTTCTGCACTGCTATCCTCGTTTTTTTCGTATTCAACATCATTATTTTTTATTTCCTCAGATGGTAATTTGGTTACCGGAATGTAATCAAAAAAATACAAAACACTCACAATAACAGCAACACAAAGTAAAACAATTATAACCGGTAGCAAAATACTGCCACAATTTAGCCTTTTTCTTATCATAGCTTTCCTCCTAAAGAGATTATCGCTTATATATTCTCTTTATATCTACTACGGCATAATTGTATCATAATTTTATATTTTTTGCATATCACATATTAATTTACATCATTTTTGAAATCTCACGTTTTAGTCTTTTAATTATCTTTTTTTCTAATCTGGATATGTATGATTGAGATATTCCTAACATATCTGCTACTTCTTTTTGAGTCTTTTCTTTACCACTCTTTAACCCAAACCTTAGCTCCATTATGTTCTTTTCTCTATTAGTAAGTTTGTCTATTGCACTGTTTAATAACTTTCTATCTACTTCGCCCTCAATTTCTTTATTAACTTGGTCAGGGTCACCACCTAAAATATCTGATAGCAATAGCTCATTTCCGTCCCAATCCACATTAAGCGGCTCGTCAATAGAAACTTCATTTCTAATCTTTGTAATCTTTCTAAGATGCATTAAAATCTCATTTTCAATACATCTTGAAGCATATGTGGCAAGTTTTATATTCTTATTTGTGTCAAATGTATTAATCGCCTTAATAAGCCCAATAGTTCCAATAGATATTAAGTCCTCTATCCCAACGCCTGTATTTTCAAATTTTTTTGCTATATATACAACTAATCGAAGATTTCTCTCTATCAATACAGGTCGTACATCCTCGCCACACCTCATACGCTTAAGATAATTTTCTTCTTCGCTAGGCTCAAGCGGTGGTGGCAATACATCACTTCCTGCAATATAATAAAGACTGTCCTCTACCGTCGCACTAATAATCGGTTCTAATACCTTCATCACAAGTCTTTTTATATCTACCATAATAAAAACCCCCTTTTTAGTGTATATTAAAATTATACAAACCTAAAAAGGGGAAAATTGTCATAGTAATGTATTGAAAAACCAATAGTTTCTACAATATTTTTACTGTTCGTTTGAATTTTGCTTAAATCTGACATAGCCCATTTCTTCCCAGATATTAAAATCCAAATTTAGTCGATATAATAATCTAGGTTTTGCACCGGCTCTGTTTTTATCAACAACTACGGCATAATATCTTGTGTTGAATAGTTTAGGCTTTTCTAAATCCTTATAGTCGGTTGATTCTTCTTTATCAGCATATTCATAATTTTGATATGTAGTATTATTTATTTCTTTTATTAAGCATAAATTATCCAAAACTTCCTTAACAGTACTACTTCCGGATATATCATTAATGTTCATATTTAATGGCAATGTAGTGTTTTCTAAAAGTTGCATTGTTGAGCCCACGAATACGCCATATTCTTGAGCAATGTTAGACAATACTGTTGCCGTTTTCTTCAATTCGTCTTTATTACCGATATGTTCAATATCTGTTTTTAAAGTATCATAGAAAAAGTATTCAATTCCTTCTTTATAGTAATAATTCAATATTATATTTCTCAAATCATCATTACTGTGCTCAGCAGTATGTAAAAAATGAATTGCATTTTCTCCTTGTTCATTAAGCCAGTTCATTGCAGTTACTGTTTTATTAAATTCACTAGATACTTCAGTAAGTCTCTTTAAATAATCGTCATTACTCTCGTTTTCACCCTTTAGTACAAATCCCTCTTCATCTACTTCTACTTCCTTATCAGCGTCAGGCCTATACTTTCGTGTAAGTAATTCTGCTTCCGGTTTTCTTAGGACTTGCTTGTGCATAGCCTGGATTTCTTTATTATTAATAACAGTAGTAGCCAAGCAAAGTTTCATTTTATCTTCTGTCATTTCGTTTGAGATTATTAATACTTTTTGCTTTTGAACAAACACTAAATAACTTACTAAGTTCATCAAAAATCTACTTTTACCTGCGTTAGATGGCATAGCAAATGACATTGTCTCGCCTTTTCTTAGCCCTTTAAATGTCCGCGTCATAATTTTAAATGGTAATGATATACCTGTGGTTAAATTATTATCGCCTTTTAATAAGAAATCCGCCACATCTTTATTTAAGACAACTATGTTGAGTCCACCCATCATGCTGGCTTTGCTAACACTAAGTTCGATTTCCCCCATAGTCATTTCTTCATAGCGCTTATAATTCCTGATTTCAGCTACCTTTTCTTGAATTGTAGCTGTTGGTGCATTATCATAACCTTTTTTCAATAAAAACAATTTTCTAAGTTTTACATATGCTTCTTCAACCGTAAGACCTGACTCCATTGCGACTCTTTTACACTCTTTTATTTGTGAAAACGTTGCATCTGTAGTTTTTGGAAAAGTAAAATTTGCCTTAGCTTCTTCATTTACATATAACTGACCTTCTCTAAATAAAACAAGCTTATATATATCATCTAGCCAAGAAACAGAAAACCTGCATTCTTTATGAACAAAATAAAATGCTGCTATTGCCTTTGGATTAATGTGTAGTAAACCCACATAAGCAATTTCCAAATTTTCATCTATAAAATTAGCAGGATATTCCTTTTTTAATGAGTCATCTCTTTCATAAATACTCAAAAAAATCCACTCCATTCAATATTTAAATTCCAATATGAATATCGGATTTTTTTGATAAAAATTAATCTTTTAAATAATTATTTTGTTAATACATCAATTGGGTTTACTTGCTTACCATTCTTTTTAACTTCAAAGTGCAAATGTTCAGGTTCATAATACTCAAATGAAGACGTATTCCCAACTCCGCTTATAACTTGTCCTTTTTCTACTTTATCCCCAACCTTAACCATATCTTTTGATGATAGGTTTGAATAAATAGTTTTATAATCATTTTCATGAGATATAGTTATTTCTATACCATTTCCAGCAGTCTCAGTAATACTCTCAACCATTCCCCTCTCAGATGCCACCACCGGAGTCCCTCTTTTGGCAATAATGTCAACTCCGTTGTGAACAGTCCATTCCTTTAACGTTTTTGAATAAACCAAATCATTAGGAGAATACCCTAAACCAATCTCACCATTTACCGGATAAATCAAAGCAAAAGTTTCTTGCTTTTCCTCCGGCTTCACATCTTGCTCAGGCTCTTTTTCTATTTTCTCTTCTATATTCGTCTGATTAATTTTCTCCGGTACATTTACTTTCACCATATCTTGGTCGCCATTTTTAGAATCGTCCGGCAAATTATTAACAATCAACTGTATCCCCAAATAAGCCGTCAAAGCCAAAACAGACACACCCATAATAATAAAAAATATAGTTTTTTTCATACTGATAACCTCCTTTTATAAAAGGAGTATTATCAGAAATTTCCTGTTTTATTCAAAAAAGTTATGGTATTTATGTTTTTACAACACGTATAAAGTGATTTCATTAAATATTACTACACATATATACAATAAACTCGCTCCATGGACTGCGTTTTATAAGGTCCTAACCAAATTACCAACCGTCGCTCAAAATTTCATCCGCGAAATTTTGACGGTTTTGCCTTTGGCAAATTTGGAGGACCGGCTTAAAACTCCGTAAAGTCGCTTTATTTATTGTATATATGTGCCGTAATAATTTTTCTCTTATATCACTTCTGTGTTCGGATAATAATACTTTAGTATTTCTTCGTAATCTTTTCCCTCTCGTGCCATTACTTCAGCTCCCCATTGGCTCATACCTACCCCGTGACCATAACCCTTTACCTTAAATACTACACTTTTTTCTTTTAATTCTATATCAAAATTAGCTGAGCGTAATTCTAATATACTTCGTATTGATGCACCCGATAAACTGGCTTTATCTATTTTTATTTCGTTTACCCTGTTGCCTTCTGTTCTTGAAATTATTTTGATTTTATTTTTTAATTTTTCTGTTGTAACTTGATTTTTTCCAAGATAATTATTTATAAGCGTTTTTAACTCTTTATATGTAACTTCTTTTTCACTAAAAAACGTGCTCATTATTTTATCTTCGTTTGGACTCTCAACCGGTACAAGATATGGAATATCCTTTCCCCAAACATCTTTAGAACTTTCCGTTTTTCCTCCACTAGATGAATGGAAAAAAGCTTCTATTGTTTCTCCCATATAACTTACTGTTTTCCCTCGTGTTTCTTCTACTGCCTTTGATACTTTTTCAAAATTTTCAGAATAATCATTTTCCAACCAAGCTTGACAATGAGAAGGATTATCGCAAATATGCGTGCTATCCGCCATTTTAAATTTAGTATATGTTCTTGCAGCTACCGCCTGCGCCTTTAATGCCTCGATATTAAAACTGCTTGGCATTTCTGCATATACAACTCCCTTTAAATATTCTTCTAATTCCATTTCTACAATATCACCAGTTTTGCTTCTTACCAAATATATTGTTTCTTCTTTTTTTACTTTGTCATTTAGTATATTTACCTCACTGTTTGTTAATTTAAGTGCAAAAAATAGCATTGCCAAACAAAAAAATATTTTTTTCATTCCCTCTCACCCCACATATTAGAATATTTTTCTAATATTTTAATTATTCATTTTTATATTAATTTTTTTGCAAAAAACTATAAAGTTTTTTTCTATATTAACGATAATAGGGTTGTAAGAGATGTTAAAGGAGGAAAAAAGATGTCTAAAATAACAGCTAATATTTTTTCAGAGTTTGAAAAGAGCTTGTTGAAAAATATGCAAGAACTAGAAATTATGAAAAATCAAAAGGAATATGTATTAAAGAACATTAATGTTCCATTCAGGAAATGGTTATATTCGGGTACTACCGAAACATGTAAAAACCAAAGACCTTTCTCTGTATTAAATGAAGACTTAAACTCAGAAATGTTGGTTGTTCCAAAGTTACATGTTAATTTAAATAAATTGCAAAATACTTTTACTTCAAAATATAACTTATATGAAATTTCTAAGAAGAATCATCCAATTGTTGATGACTGCACAAAGTTATTAAAAGCTTTATCTAAGAAAATTCCTTGTTCTAAAACTAATACTCTTTTAGGGCAAACAAAAGCTACATTATCTGATGATATGTTCTTTGAAGATGGTGAATACTTAGATTATATTACCAACTTATGTAATTCAATTGGGCTTACAGAACGTCATACTAAAAAGACAAGCCGATATGATTCTATAAAGATTTCAGAAACAGGAAAAGAATTTTTAAAATTATCTAAAGCTGATAAATTTGCTGTTCTTCAAAAAGCAGCCGTAAATTTAGCTTCTTATGAATTAAAAAATGCATTAATGAGTAAGGCTGAAATGCTCGCTACCTTGCTTGAAAGAAATGGTGAACCTGTTAAGGCTTCTGTTAAACTCGATTTCTTCTCTCCTGAAAGACTTGGAAGAATTTTATCTACAAAGAGTATAAATCTTGAAGATTACTATGATGAAGTATTTAACGGACTTGGAATTAACCGTAAGAAGTATGTTGATTACTTTAACGCTAAATCTGCTGAGGTTGGTACTTTTGAAAATGCACTAGAAGATGAAAAATTATTCCTTTCTATATATATAATGGATATTCAAAATATGTTTGATACTTATTTTGTAGTGCCTTTTGGATACTATTTTATGAGTTTCGTTCCTACATATTCTGCTACATTTAATTGCCAATCAACAATTATGGAAATGTTACTTGCTAAAGAAAATAAGAGAATGTGCGAACACTTAAGCTATTCTGTACCGGTTAGTCTAACCGCTACTTCAATAGCAAATATTAACTAGTTTAAATGTTGATCATTTAAGGACATCTCAGTAGTTGAGATGCCCTTTTTGTTGGTGTCGAAATAAAGCGAATATGGTAAAAATATATGCTTGATTTTTATATATTATTTCTATATAATTACTATAGATGTTGTGGTTGTTTCAATATTTATATTGGATGTGTATATTTATGATAGAATTGACTAAGTTGAATAATAAAAAGTTTGTTATTAATGCTGATTTAATCGAGTATGTTGAGGCTTCTCCGGATACCACTGTTTCTCTTACTACGGGGAATATTTTTGTTGTTCGTGAAAGCGTTGATGAACTCGTTGATAAAGTTATAAAGTTTAGACAAAAATCTAATTCTTTTTTACAAATGACAAGGGAGGAAATTAATAATGGGTAAAAAAGCTGTTTTGTTTATCGTACTTGGTATTGTATTAGGTGTGGGTGGTGCCTTAGCAGGTGTGTTTTTTATGTTAAACCAATCTAGCAAACCACAAAAAGAAGTTACCGATTTTAAGGTTGAAGAATTCGACTTGAAAAATGGTAAAAGCCTTACATTAGAAAAAGTGCAAATTCCATTGGTTCAAACCGGTTCTAAGAAACAATTCTTACAAGCAGATTTCACTATTGTTTTTAAAGATGAGAAATCATTAACACAAGCTGAAGGTATGAGAGAATACATAAAAGATGCAATTATGAGTGTTTTTGAAGTTAAGACCGCTGACGAACTGAACCAACCAGGTGCTAGAAATGATATGAAAGAGCCTGTATTAAATGCAATTCGTGAGCTTTACAATGATGAAGTTGACCGCGAAAACATCGTAGCCGTGATGATTCCCACATTTATAGTGACTTAATAAATTTATCTTATTTAACAAAGGAGAAGACTAATATGGTAGTTACAAAATATGATTTTTCTAAGCCGAGTAAATTTGCTAAAAACCATATTGCCGGTTTTAGAAATATATATGAATATTTTTGTAAGACATCTTCTATTATATTAGAAACGCTTATGCGTAGCGAAGTGGTTATTGAAATTCAAAATATAAAAGAAATGCCGTATGAAGGATATATTAAAACATTAAAAGACCCTGTTGCTATTGGTGTTATTAGAGCCCAAGAACTTCAAGGTGATATATTAATGGAGTTCCCCCCAAATATTGCATTAGAGATTATTGATAAGACATTAGGCGGAAACGTTGAGGCTTTCTCTGCTGAAAGAAACCTTACAGAGATTGAGGCGGCCATAATATATAACTTAATGAAAAATCTAATGAACCCACTTAAGGAAGCTTGGGGACAGGCATATAATATTACGCCTATTGTTGAAAAATTCTTTACTACAACAAAGCTTATTAATATGACAAGACTTAACGATACAATTATTATGGTTGAAATTAACATTGTCGTTGGTAAAGCTAAGGGTTGTATGAAGTTTTGTATTCCTTACGAAACTATTAAACATATTGTTAATAAAATTGATATTAAATCTTGGCTATTTACAGATGTTGAACCTAATTCCCCTGAAAAAATCCAAAAAATTGAGGAAAAAGTCGAATTGTCTAGAGTCGACATTCACGCAGTTTTAGGTGAAACCAAATTACAGCTTAAAGATATTAAAGAATTACAAGTCGGAGACGTAATCACATTAGATACAAATATAAAATCCGAACTTTCTTTGTACATTGACGGTGTAAAGAGATATAAAGCACGGCCAGGAACAAAAAATAAAAAACTAGCTGTAAAGATTACTGAAACTATTAAAAAAGAGGATGAATAAAGGAGGATTTTACGGATGTTAGATAACGAAGAAGTAAAACATTTATTAAAAAAGAGTTCAGATTTTGAACAAACCACTGAGATGCTTTCTGAAGATGATAGAGAAATTGTTATAGAATTATTCAAAAAGCCTTTTGAGGCGGTTGCTAAGTCAATTAGCAAAATATTGGGTAAAGAATCTTCTATTGGAGAAATAACTGCTGATATTGCCAATGCCGGACTA
>CAKSUD010000056.1 GCA_934500865.1 uncultured Clostridia bacterium
TTATCCTTCTATTAATTTTGCAATTTCTTTTGCTTTTTCTTCTATTAATTCTTGGTTATCTCCTTCAATCATTACTCTAACTAATGGCTCTGTACCTGAAGCACGAATTACAACTCTTCCATTACCCTTAAACATTTCTTCCACATCAGAAATAGCTTTTGCTACAACAGGGTCGTCTTTATATGTATTTTTTCTTTCGATACTAACCTTTGCATTAACCGTAACTTGTGGGAATGACTTCATACATTTAGCAAGTTCAGATAACTTTTCACCAGTTTCGTTCATAACGTTCATAACATTTATGGCTGTTAAAATTCCATCACCTGTTGTGTTATGGTCTAAGAAAATAACGTGACCTGATTGTTCTCCGCCTAATACATAGCCCTTATTCAACATTTCTTCTAAGACATATCTATCTCCCACTTTAGTTCTAACGATATTTACATCATTTTCTTTTCCAGCTAAATCAAATCCAAGATTACTCATAATTGTTCCAACAATTGCATTATTTTTTAACTTACCTTGTCTTTTTAAGTGAAGTCCACAAATCATAAGTATTTTGTCGCCATCTACAAATTCTCCGTTTTCGTCAATAGCAAGCAATCTATCAGCATCTCCGTCAAACGCAAATCCAATGTCTGCGCCGATATCGGTTACGAATTTTTGCAATGCAGAAATATGTGTAGAACCACAATCTCTGTTTATATTTATTCCATCAGGAGCATTACCTATTGCCATAACCTCAGCTCCAAGCTCAGAGAACACTTTTTGTGCTATTTTATATGACGCACCATTTGCACAGTCTAATGCAATCTTTTTACCTTTTAAGCTTTTTCCTAAGCTTACTAAGTATTTTGCATAATCGTCTAGACAATTTCCTTTTTCTATAACTTTTCCTATCTTTTCATGAGTAACGATTTTGGGTGCTTCTACTTCATCAAATAGAATCTCCTCAATTTCATTTTCAATTGCATCCGGCAATTTATATCCTTGATTATTAAAGAACTTTATTCCATTAAATTCAAAAGAATTATGAGATGCAGAAATAACAACTCCGGCATCACATTTATATAATCTTGTTAAATATGCTATGCCAGGTGTTGGAATAACTCCTGCACGAATTACATCTGCTCCAACAGAGCAAATTCCTGCGATTAACGCAGACTCTAGCATATCTCCGGATAGTCTTGTATCCTTACCAATAATAATTACAGGCTTGTGCTTTAATTCTCCTGCCAACACACATGCTCCGGCTTTACCGATTTTATATGCTAAATCAGTAGTAAGTTCAACATTTGCAACTCCTCTAACTCCATCAGTACCAAATAATCTACCCATTTCGTCCTCCTTATTTTAATCGCTCACTATTACCACAGCAAAGTGCGACTGCCAAAGCGTCAGCTGCATCATCAGGCTTAGGAATTGAATCCAAGTTTAGTAACACTTGAACCATCTTTTGCATTTGCTTTTTATCTGCTTTTCCGTAACCTGTAATAGCTTGCTTGATTTGTAGAGGTGTATACTCATAAAACGGTTTACCCATTTGGGCAATTGCAAGTAATAATACACCTCTTCCATGTGCAACGGCAATTCCTGTCGTTATATTCTTACAGAAAAATAGCTCTTCCATTGCAACATAATCAGGATTGTACTGGTTAAATTTACGTACAATCTCTTCATACATTATATTCAATCTGACAGATAAGTCAAGTCCGGCCTTGGTTGTGATAACCCCATAGTCCAAGACTTTGTACTTATTTCCTAGCTTTTCCACTACTCCGTATCCTGTTATTGCAAAACCGGGGTCAATACCAAAAATAATCATAAGTCCTCCTACTAATTCTCTGTAATAGCTCTAAGTAACTCTCCTACACTCCACGCTTGTGCAAAGCACCCTCTAGGAGTAAACGGATATTCTGCATCAAATATTTCATTTATTTGTCCTAGTGTTTCCTCTTTTAATGTATACTTTATATTCTCTACAATAGTTTTCTCTGTAAATCTCTTGTCCTTAATTTTAAGTCTCTTGCTTGATGTAATAAACGCACCAATAGGCCAAGTCCAAACAGTTCCTTGGTGATATGCCGTATCTCTTTGCCATATATCTCCTAAATAAATAGGTCTATACTTTTCGTCAGATGGCGCAAGTGAACGCAAACCAACAGGCGTATATAAATTTTCAGCCACATTCATAAACACTTTTTTAGCCTTTACACCAGTTAAAACCGGGAAGTTTAGCGAAAGTGCAAAAATTTGATTAGGACGAATACTTGTATCCGGCCCTTTTTCATTTACAACATCATATAAGTATCCGCCTTTTTCATACCAAAACGTATCTGCAAAACTCTTTTTTATCTTCTTAGCTAACGTCGAATACTTATCTTCCTTTTTGAATTTCTTACTAAGTTCAGCCATAACCATAACTGCATTATACCATAAAGCATTAATTTCAACAGCCTTACCGAATCTAGGTGTTACAACATAGTCTCCAACCTTAGCATCCATCCAAGTAAGTTGTGTATGTTCATTTCCTTGATAAATTAAATTATCCGGACAGCTATAAACAATTTCCGTATCTTTTCCCTTTATATCCTCTTCACTACACATATATCTATCAAAAATCTCTTCCATTTTAGGATATAACTCGCCTACAAACTTTTCATCTTTTGTGTATCTATAATAATTATATACAGCCTCAAAAAACCAAAGTGAAGCGTCTACTGTATTATATCCGGGTTGCTCACCAAAGTCAGGAAAAACATTCGGAAGTAGGCCACCCTTGATATACTTTGCAAAAGTCTTTAATATGCTCTTTGCATCGTCAAAACGTTTTGTAGATAAAGTTAGCCCTGTAAATGCAATTAGTGTATCTCTTCCCCAATCAGTAAACCATGGATAACCGGCAATAATAGTCTTTCCGTTAGTCGAATTTCTTTTTACGATAAAGTCGTCTGCCGCTTTTACCAAGTCACAAACAAACTCATCTTTATATCCTGCCTTTTTAATAAGCATATTGCCACGACTAATTGCCTCTTTATATGACTTATTAACATCTATATTTATATCATCTTCAACAGTAAATACAATATCTACCCTTTTCTCTTCATTAGGCTCTAAATTAAGTTCAAAAAATCCAGGCATATACTGATTTTCTCTATCTGTTAAGCCACGTTCCCTTTCTTTTCTATATGACATATTATAAAACATATCTTTTTTAGGATAGAACTCAGCCTCATTAGAAAACATTTTAAGTCTTGTTGGATTATTTCTATCGAACCTTACTTCTGTACAGTTTTCGTGTAGCAGAACTTCAAATCCGTCAAAATTAGTTCTTTCACCATGATAATCTCTAAAATTTACTAATGGATAGAATGTGATTTTACTATTCTCATTGTAATTCTTTATATGATACCTTACAACTGTCGTGTTTTGCCCTCTTACCATCCATATTTCCTTAGTAAATTCTAATGAATTGGTTCTGTAAATCCAAGTTGGTAGTACGTCATTATTAAAATATGTAATGTGATGGTAACCCTTTGTATAATAATTATCTCCACATTCAAAGCTAGACAAATATGATGTCTCTTTCTTATTTTCTACTATTTCGTGTAATCCTGATACAATTAAATGTCTTGCAGATGGTGGATTTAAGGCAGCAACAAGTAAACCGTGGTATCTTCTTGAATTAGAATTTATTACTGTACTACTCGCAAACCCACCTATCCCATTTGTAAGTAACCATTCGCGAGACACTCCGCTATCAAAACTTAAAAATTCTTCATTTGTTAAAGTCATAATTTTCACCTCATCAAATTTACAATGTAAATTTGTCTTTTAAAATACTTCAAATTATATATCGAATTTTAATCTTTTATTCTAAATACCATTTTTAGAAATTTGCCAAAAAGTCCGGGCATCTTAACAACAACAACTTTCATATTGTCACCTCCAATTTACCCTATTTTCTCCACACTTTTAACATAAACACGAAAGGTATGTTCCGATAATTATAAGTATGACAGCTATAATCAGCATAAACCATCCCCAAGTAAGTAATGTCGAAAGAAGCATACCAATGCCTATAAACAGTAGTGCAAAGCCAAACGACCTTTCTATCCCTCGCCGATTATAGAACATTTTATCGCACCTCTTTTCTAATCTCAAAATATGTGCTAAAATATATTATTCGTAGTAGACGAATTTTGTGAATAGAGGTGGTAACTGTGCAAGAAAAACATATCAATAAAATTATTGACGCTTTAATAAATAAATATTCCGATGCAAAATGCAGTCTAGATTATGATACTCCATTGCATCTATTAATCGCTGTTATCTTGTCTGCACAATCAACAGACGCGATGATTAATAAAATAACTCCAAAGCTTTTTTCAGAATTAAAAACCGCCGAGGATTTTGCGAACTGCGATATAAAAAAATTAGAAGGACTTATAAAATCAAGTGGATTTTACCATAACAAAGCAAAAAATATAAAAGCTGCTTGCAAGGTAATTTCAGAAAAGTATGATGGTGAAGTACCAAAAACAATGGAAGAACTCACTTCCCTTCCGGGAGTAGGCAGAAAAACCGCAAATGTTGTAATGCTAAATGCATTTGGAATTTGTGAAGGAATTGCCGTAGATACTCACGCAAAAAGAATTTCCAATAGATTAGGTCTAAGTGATAAAGATGACCCATCAAAAATTGAGCAAGATTTACTAAAGTTAATTCCAAGAGAAAGTTGGTGCCAAATGAACCATTTATTCGTGTACCACGGTCGTGCTGAGTGTACTTCAAGAAATCCAAAGTGCGATGAATGTTGCGTAAAAGAATTTTGTCCATCTAGAGGAAAATGTTAAAAATAAGAGCTAAGGCATTATGCCCTAGCTCTTATTTTTACTTTTTGAACAAGTTCAAAAATCTCTCGCTTATTTCATCCTTTTCTTTCTGTGTTTCTTCTGTCAAAACTTTATACATTCCGTCTTCTGTCTCTTCCACAATGTCGCCATCTTTAGGTAATGTTATAAACTTGGCAATCTCAATTTCCATAATTTCGCCGTCTTGTGTTTGGCAAACAACCACATTTTCTTCTATTCTGTCAACTGTCAACTTCATCCATATTCCTCCTTAAGGTTTACATGTCCCACAAGGACTGTATCCATCAGCGATTAATTCTTCACGACTTCCGGTAAAATCTCTGCGATTATTCTCGGAAATTTTAGAAGCTCCTGAGCAACTTGGCAAATGAAACTTCTTTGAATTTATATTCAAAATAAACGTAACATTTTGGGCAGTATCCTGAGCCACCACTCCGGTTTTCCAAGTAATATTTTCACCATCAGAAGTAGCAACAATATTACCTTGCTCGTCCGTTCTGTAAACTGTAATTCCGTACTTCTTAATCTTCTCCATTGTCTCTTTATGCGGATGACCATAAGAATTATCTTTTCCACACATAATAACTCCATATGTCGGAGAAACCGCCTTCAAAAATGCGTCTGACGAAGATGTTGAACTGCCATGATGTCCGAACTTAAGCACATCTGATTTTAGCTCATATCCAGAATTAACAACATCCTTTTCAGGAGCAATCTCTGCATCCCCTGTAAACATAAATGAATTTTTGCCATAAGTAAGTCGGATGATTATTGAAGCATTATTTAAATTATCTCCATAGTCTTTTGCCGGAGAAAGAATTATAAATTCGGCATCCCCAAGTTTATACTTATCTCCAACATTAGCTTTTGTAATGGATAGCCCCTTATTCTCAATCGCTTCAATTGCACGTCTAAAATATTTACCAGTGTTAATCTTCTCAGTCAATATGATGTTTTCAATATCAAAATTATTGATAACATCAGCAAAAGAACCCATATGATCTTCATGCGGATGCGTACCAATTAGATACTCTAATTTACTCACACCAAGGCTTTCCAAATACGTCTTAATCGTATTTGCAGAGCTACTGTCTCCGGCATCAATTAGCATAGCACTTTCGCCATTTTTAATTAAAATCGAATCAGCTTGACCAACATCGATAAAGTGGACTTCTAGTTTTCCCGACAAACTAAGTTCGTTACTCGGTGTTTGGTCTTTCGTTTCCGGTTTTGAAGTCTCCGGATTTTGAATTTCAGAGCTTTGTATAAAGTCTGTCAAATCCTCCGTACAAGCCGACAAGCCAAACACCATAAAAACGACTAGAGCTAATGAAAGTAACCTAATTAGTCCGTTCTTGTTTTTCTTTTTCGCCATAAAGCAAACTCCCTTCAAAAAATGATTTCAGGTTTGTAAAATTAAACTAACTTTTTAAGTTTATCATGTTATGTAATCTTAGTCAAGAAAAATCAACCTGTGCATTTAATTGAAAGAAAATTACACATTTAACTTTCCGTATATTTCTCTCTTTGAAACACCTCTGTCTGACGCAACTTTCTTTGTTGCATCCATTCGTGCAAGCCCCTGTGCAAGGTAATACTCGTAATGCTCGTCTATGGTCATATCTTGCCAAAATGTCTCTTTTATCGATTCTCCGTTATATCCTTCAACAACTACTACGAATTCTCCCTTTGGTGGTTCTTCGTCATATTTTTCTATTGCCTCATCTAGCGTACATCGTATTATCTCTTCGTGTATTTTAGTCATTTCCCTAGCTAGCGCAATATTCCTGTTTCCGAAATACTCTCTCATATCTTTCAATGTACTTTTTAATTTATGAGGTGCTTCATAGAAAATCATTGTTCTTTGTTCTCGCTCTAAATCGCTTAATCTATCTTTTCTATTCTTTTTATTCATAGGCAAAAATCCCTCAAAAGAAAATCTGCCGGTAGTCAATCCGGAAACAATAAGCGCAGAAGTTGCGGCAACAGGTCCGGGGACAGGAACAACAGTCACATTTTCCTCTATCGCCATTTTTACAAGTTCTTCACCCGGGTCGGAAATCGCCGGTGTCCCAGCATCAGAAACAAGTGCAATATTTTTCCCCTCTTTTAGCAAGGAAACTATGTATTCACCCTTCTTGTCCTCATTGTGCCTAAAAAAGCTTGTAAGAGGCTTTGAAATTTCAAAATGATTTAATAATTTAATAGTTTGTCTAGTGTCCTCAGCCGCAATAATATCTACTTCTTTCAATATCCTAATTGCCCTTAGGGTAATATCCTCTAAATTTCCAATTGGTGTAGAAACCAAGTATAAAACTCCACTCATAAACCTATCCTCCAAAATTTTATGTATTAATTATAACGTTACGCGGTCACTTACATAAGTGACCGTGCAACATTATTTTCTCTAATTACTTCACTATTTTATTATGAATCGAATTAAGTGCTATGTCAACATCATTGTCATCGACAATAACAGAAAACTTTATCTCAGAACTGCTTATTAACTTAATTTTAACATTACTTTCAGCTAAAGCCTCATAAACATCTTTTGCCACTTCAGGTTTGCCTAACATTCCGCATCCTACTAAAGAAACCTTCCCACAATTAGGCGTGAAAGTCACATCATATTCATCGCCTAAAATCTTTTGAATTTTTTCAACCTTTTCATCTTTTACTGTAAATGAGAACTCGCCAAGTCCAACACTTTGACCGATTACATCAACAGGCACTCCCATATTTGCCAACTTTGTAAATACAGAATATGCTCTGTCTAAACTATGCACAGTAACAATAGTCACATTTCTGTCAGCCGTAAAACCTGTAACTAATGCACTTTCAAAACCACTACTTTCTATTTTTGTTCCCTCCTCATCTGAAAAACTCCCGCTTGAAGTTAATTTTACATTATACTTTTTAGCCAACTCAACCGCACGATTATTAAGTACTTTTGCTCCCAAACTTGCTAGTTCAAGCATAGTATCATATTCAATCGAGTCTAACTTTACTGCATCTTTTACTACTCGTGGGTCTGCTGTATATATTCCATCTACATCGCTATATATTTCGCACCTATCAGCCTCCAGAGCATGTGCTAACGCAACAGCAGTCGTGTCTGAACCGCCTCTTCCAAGTGTTGCAATGTCTCCCATTTCATCCACACCTTGAAATCCAGCAACTACAACAACATTTCCTTTATCTAATTCATCAAAAATTCTGTACGGTCTTATTTTATCTATACGGGCATTAAGATGTCCGTTATCAGTAAAAATTCCTGCCTGTTCACCGGTAAGTGAAATGGCAGGAACACCTATTTTATTCAATGTCATAACTAAAAGCGTCATAGACTGCATTTCTCCGGTAGATAATAAAACATCCATTTCCCTATCTGAAACTTCATTACTAATAGAACGTGCTTTTTCAATCAATAAATCTGTAGTTTTTCCCTGTGCTGAAACGACAACAACAACATCATTTAAAGCCTCTCTACATTTCTTTACTTTAAGTGCAACATTCATTAATTTTTCATTATCTGCAACAGAACTGCCTCCGTATTTTTGTACAATTATCATGTCTTTCATTCCTTTCAATTCGGCATAACTTCAAAAGTACACGCCTACATTAACATAATATTATACAAAAAACTATTTTGACACTATTTTCTTTGCAATCTCAAATCCTGTCCAAAGAATCTACAAATCTCAAAATTACCCAAAATTCTAGACATAATTCTTTGGTCATAGTAATTTACTAAATCTTTTAAATCCTTATTGGTAGAAATCAAAGTCCTAGTTCCCTTCTTTGGAGCGTTTAATAAACGAGTATTTAAAATATTAAATAACTCCGAGCGCCTTGCTTCCGTCATATTTTCCGTACCCAAGTCATCTATAATTAATAAATCCACATTGAAAAGTTCGTCATATTGAGACTCATCGAAGTTCTCACTATCTCCTTTTCTATAATCCATAACTAAATCCATAAGTCTTCCGGAAGTCTGATATAAAACTGTCTTTCCGTTATCTAGGACAGCTTTTGCAATGCAATTACTTAAAAAAGTTTTGCCAAGACCTGTTCCACCGGTAAAAAGTAAGCTCTTAGTATCTTTTTTATCAAAATTCTTAACAAAATTTTCTGAAATTTCTTTAATCTTTAATATATTTTCTCTAGGGGATTTATTACTACCATATGCTTTTTCATTAACTTCATTTGAGAAAATATTTTCATCAAATGTATCAAAATTTTCTTTATCTATATTATAAATTTGTGACTGATTGTAGGTATAGTCAATTAGCTTTTGTCTAAAGCAAGAACAATTTTTAGCACCGGTTATGCTACCTACAATTCCTGTATCTTCGCACATTTTACAAACAAAGTTAGGTTTTAAATATTCTTCATCTATCCCCATACCTTTTAGTAAAGTAGCCTTTTGCTCTTTTAATGCCTCTATTTTCTCATTTAATTCATTTACAGCCTCGTTTCTTTTAGAATCATCATCAATAAATATTATTGATTTTGTAACTTCCATTCCGATTTTCTTAATTTTATCATCTATATCTAAAATTTTAGGTTCTTTCTCATATATTTCTTTCTTTTTTCTTTCTACCTCAGCCAATGCTGAATTTCGGTTGTTCTCATACTCTTGTTGGATTTTTCTGTATATGTCTTGCATATATCACACCTCCCGTAAAATAGCAAGGTTATAATATCATAAAACCATTAAAAAAGCAATTTTGTTGCAAAAGAAAACACCAAGTAGCAACTTGGTGTTTTTATTAATTAGCATAGAACCTATCCAGGTCATTAAACTCTTTTTGTTCAGGGTTTATATAAGCATTAGTCGGACCTGCATTATTCTTTATGAACTTTGCTTTTTCTTTAGACTGATTTAAAAATTCCATAATGTCATTTTTATATTTTAAGCCCTTCTCATTCCAAGAACAAATTATCTTATTTAAATACTCAAAACTTGGGTTTGTCTTAGATGTAGTCTTCTTAAGGGCAATCTCTATAACATCCATATCATATCCAAATTCCATAGCCCATTTATCTACATATGCTTCTTCATACTCGGTTAATTTTCTTGTAATTCCAAGTTTCTTGCTAATAGCCTTCTTTAGCTTATTGCATTTTTCATACTTTTGGTAATACATATCCAAATCATTAACCGTCTTTATTTTATTACTATGCCAAGCCTCTGCAACTGTAAATAAGTAGTTTTTATGCAAAGCTCTTTTATCGTAACAATAATTAAACAACGAATAAACAACATCTTCATCAAATGCAAATTTATCAAAAATAGTAGCAATATCATTATACCAAGCAGGACTCATAATTCCCTGGAAGAAAGTATTATTTATAGCCGTAATAACAGAGCTTCTTCTCTTATTTCTATTAAGCTTGTCCACAGCTTCTTCAGGAGAAGTTGAAAGCTTAGGAGTATATAATCTGTTAATTTCCTTCTCCTTTAAATCATTCATTACAATACCTTTTTCATTACTTAAAGCAAGTCCGGCTTTATTAAAATATTCAATCGCCGATTTCACTCTATCTAGTTGCAGACCGGTTTTTTTAGATAAATCCAATAAAGAAATCTCTTTGTTATGCTTAGTTAAAAAAAGGCAATATAAATAAACCTTAACAAAATCTCCATCTGCCTCTGTTAAGAACTCACTTATAAATATATCCGAAACTGCTGTATCACCTAGCAGTAATGACTCTTTCTTTAAAATATGCACTATACCCATCTCCCATTTTCCAATTCTACCACAAAGCATTTCATTAATGCAAGAAAAAAGAGTAAACACAAAAATTAAATTTCGATTTACTCTTCATCTTTCGTAACATTACAACTCTCCGAACTCATAACCCATTTCTCTAGCTTTATCAATAATGTCTCCTAATGCATTTGCATTATCCTTAGATACTGCATGAAGTAGCATTACCTCGCCTGGATGTAATGCGTTTATTACAGTATTATACGCATAATCAGTTCCTTTTTGGTTATTAACTTCCCAGTCTTTATATGCAAAGCTCCAAAAAACATTTGTATATCCAATGCTCTTTGTAATAGATAGTGTTCGTTCACTAAACTCACCCATAGGTGGTCTTAAATACTTCATAGACTTTCCATACGCGTCATAGAATTTTTTATCTAAATCAAGTACTTCCTTCTCTACTTCCTCATCACTTAAAGTAGGCATACTTTTATGATTTATCGTATGGTTACCAACTTCATGTCCTTCATCAACCATTCTTTTTACAAGTTCTTTTTCTTTCTCTAAATATGGTCCTGTAACAAAGAATACAGCTTTTACATTTTTCTCTTTTAATGTATCTAAAATCTGAGCTGTGTAACCATTTTCATAGCCTTCATCAAAAGTCAAATATATAGTTTTGTCTTCATTAGACTTTAAATAAATGGCATCATATTTATCCGCCGGAAC
>CAKSUD010000057.1 GCA_934500865.1 uncultured Clostridia bacterium
CTGCAACATTTAATTTATACAAGTCATCAGCTGTCAACTTCATCTTTTCTGCTGCTTCTTTATACCTTGATGAATCCTTCCACAAAATGCTGCTGTATCCTTCAGGTGAAAGTATGGAGTAAATCGCATTTTCTAACATATATACCTTATTTGCAACCCCTATTGCCAAGGCGCCACCTGACGAACCCTCGCCTATTATTATGGAAATTACAGGTACTTTTAGTCTTGCCATTTCAAACATAGCCTTTGCTATTGCTTCGCCTTGACCACGTTCCTCCGCACCAATTCCCGGATAAGCACCTTTAGTATCTATAAAAGCTATCACAGGTCTATTAAATTTTTCAGCTTGCTTCATAAACCTGATAGCTTTTCTGTAACTCTCCGGATTTGGCATTCCAAAATTTCTCTCTATATTTTCTTTTGTGTTTCTACCTTTTTGTTGTGCAATAATCGTAAAATTCATGTTACCAATAGTTCCAAGTCCACAAACTATTGCCTTATCATCACTAAAATTTCTATCTCCATGTAATTCGATAA
Organism: uncultured Clostridia bacterium; assembly: GCA_934500865.1. GTDB lineage: Bacteria > Bacillota > Clostridia > TANB77 > RGIG9151 > RGIG9151. The sequence goes on from CAKSUD010000057.1 coordinate 538, forward strand.
AATCATCAAATATCTTTTCTATGTAATCTAAGCTTGTCTTCCTATTAGGATTTCTTGCAATTTCGACTTTATCCCATGCAGTTAATTTTTTACTGTTCATTTGTTGCACCTCCTTTATGGAGTTTTATCAGTTTATATAACGTATCTTTTAAGCTTTTTCGTTCTACAATTTTATCTATAAAGCCATGCTCTAATAGGAACTCGGATGTCTGAAATCCTTCCGGCAAGCTCTCACCTATTGTTTGTTCGATTACTCTCGGACCGGCAAAGCCAATCATTGCTCCAGGTTCAGCCAAAATAACATCTCCAAGTAATGCAAAAGAAGCCGTAACACCACCATATGTCGGATCTGTCAAAACAGATATATATAACAAACCTACATCATTCAATTTTGTAAGAGCGGATACGGTTTTTGCCATTTGCATAAGTGAAACTATCCCTTCTTGCATTCTAGCTCCACCTGAAGCAGAAAAAATTATAAGTGGCACTCTTAATTCAATAGCTTTTTCTATACTATATGTTATTTTTTCTCCTACAACTGCTCCCATGCTCCCCATTAAGAAACCGCTGTCCATTATTGCGATAACTACATCTTCACCATTAATCTTTCCTGTTCCACAGGCTACCGCTTCTTCCAAATCTGTTTTTTCTCTCAACATTTTTAATTTTTTCGGATAATCTTCCAATTCTAGTGGATTTATTGTATCTATATTTAATTCAAACCTTTTATACGTATCTTCGTCTATAATTTGCTGAATTCTTTTTCCTATATGCATTCTGAAATAATGACCACAATTAGGACATATATTAGAGTTTTCTCTAAGCTTTTCCTTATATATTATTTCTTTGCATTTGTCACATTTAATCCATTTTCCAATTGGAATATCAATGTTAGATTTTTTATTCATATTTATATTACTTTCACGTTTTTTTATTTTATCTACTATCATCTATTTCCTTCTCCTTTAATCATCTCTTTTTCAATAAATGAAGTATCAAAATTACCTCTAATAAAATTTGGCTTTCTAATAATATCAAAAAGAAAATCTCTATTAGTTTCAACGCCGTCTATTACCAATTCTTCTAATGCTCTCTTCATCTTACTTAACGCTTCGTTTCTATTGGAACCGTGGACTATAATTTTAGCTATCATAGAATCATAATACGGTGGGATTGTGTAACCGTTATAAATTGCCGTATCAATCCTTATTCCATTTCCCCCAGGCAAATTTATTTCATTTATTTTCCCCGGACAAGGGATGAAGTTCTTGCTTGGATTTTCAGCGTTTATTCTACATTCAATAGAATGACCGTTAAATGATATATCCTTTTGTTTAATTTTTAGTTTCTCACCGGCAGCTATTTTTATTTGCTCTTTTACCAAATCTATTCCTGTCCTCATTTCTGTAATCGGATGTTCAACCTGTATTCTTGTATTCATTTCCATAAAGTAAAAGTTTTTGTCGCTATCCACAAGAAACTCAATGGTTCCGCAACTTGTATAATTAGCGGTTTTAGCTACTTTTACCGCAATACTGCCCATTTTGCTTCGCAATTTATCATCAACAATAGTCGAAGGCGTTTCTTCAATTACTTTCTGATGATTTCTTTGAATAGTACAATCTCTCTCTCCAAGATGAACTATATTACCATGCTCGTCTGCTAAAATTTGAATCTCTATATGGCGTGGATTTTTAATAAATTTTTCTATGTATATCGATTCATCATTAAATGAATTTTTAGCCTCTTTTCTTACTATGTTGTAATTTGATTCTAATTCTTCAAAAGAATTTACTATTCTAATACCTTTTCCGCCACCGCCTGCAGATGCTTTTAGAAATACGGGATATCCTATCTTTTCACAATTAAAAATTGCATCCTTAAAATCTTTTATTGCTCCGTTCGAACCCGGAATAACAGGTATTCCTTCGTTTCTCATCATTTCCTTTGCATTTGACTTATTTCCAAGCAAATTAATAACCGATGATTTAGGACCTATAAACTTAATATTAGATTCTTCACAAATCTTTGCGAACTCCGCATTCTCAGATAAAAATCCAAAACCCGGATGAATACTATCTGCATTTGTAATATTTGCAGCTTCAATAATATTTTTTATGTTTAAATAGCTATACTTTGAATTTACAGGTCCGATGCAAACAGCTTCATCAGCCAGTTTAGTATGTAAGCTATCTCTATCCGCTTCAGAATATACTGCTACTGTTTTTATATTCATTTCTTTACATGCTCTTATTATACGAACTGCAATTTCTCCACGATTTGCAATAAGTATTTTATTCATACAAACTTCTCCCCTTCTACTAAACTAACGCAAATGTCAGTTCTCCTTTTGCTACAGTTTTTCCGTCAACAGTTGCAATTGCCTCTCCCACCCCAATTGGGCCTTTTCTCTTTATAATTTTTACTTCTAATTTCAATTTATCTCCTGGAACAACAACTTTTTTAAATTTTAATTTGTCTATCCCGCCAAACAAAGCATTTTTTCCCTTATTTTCCTCAAGGCTCAAAATAGCCATTGCTCCAGTTTGTGCCAAGCTTTCTGTTATTAACACTCCCGGCATTATTGGATTACCGGGGAAATGACCTTTAAAATACCACTCTTCTTCGTTTACATACTTACATGCTATTGCAGACTCACCAGGCACTAAACTTTCCACTTCATCTATCATTAAAAATGGTTCTCTTTGAGGAATTACTTTCTTTATATCTTCTTTATTTAACATATTTTTCTCCTATTCTATTTCAAATAATTCTGTACCATATTCAACTGTTTGACCGTCTTCTACCAATATCTTTTTCACTACTCCGGAAAACTCCGATTCTATTTCATTCATTAGTTTCATAGCTTCGATTATACAAAGTGTTGCACCTTTTTCTACTTTCTTGCCTACTTCTACATATGGACTAGCATCGGGAGATGGCTTTAAATAAAAAGTTCCTACCATCGGTGCTTTAACTACATTTCCTGTCATCTCAGTTTTAACTTCTATATTATTTTCAACCCCATTGTCACATAGCCTTTGTTCTTTACTCGGTATATCTAATTGCTGATGAGTTGCACTTTTTTTCATACTTATTTTTAACCCTTCAGGGAATTCAACTTCCAGCTCTGTTAACTTTGAATTACTCATATCATTCATTAACTGTTTTATTTTATCATATTCCATTTTATTTCCCCCTTTGCCATTTCTTTATAACAATTGAACTGTTATGTCCGCCAAAACCAAGAGAATTAGACATAACAATATTTAGTTCTTTTTTAATAGGCTCATTTACTACAAGATTCAAATCACATTCTTCATCTTTAACTTTGTAATTAATTGTCGGAGGAACTATCTGCTCACAAATAGCCTTAGCAGAGATAATAGCCTCAACAGCCCCTGCTGCTCCAAGCAAATGGCCTGTATTTCCCTTCGTAGAACTAACTAATACATCTTTACTGTACTCTCCAAAAGCCTTTTTAATAGCTAAAGTTTCAGTTAAATCATTTAAATGAGTAGATGTTCCGTGAGCATTTATATAATCTATATCCTTCGCTGTTATACCACTATTTTCTATTGCTCTTATCATTGCATTTGCTCCGCCTTTACCATCAGGACAAGGGGATGTTATATGATAAGCATCTGTTGTAGAGCCAAACCCGATTATTTCTCCATATATTTTAGCTCCTCTTAAAAGCGCATGTTCAAGCTCCTCAACAACTAACACTCCTGAGCCTTCTCCCATTACAAATCCATCGCGTTCTTTGTCGAAAGGAATACTTGCTCTATTTTTATCCTCTGAACCAGAAAGCGCTTTCATGTTCTCAAAACCTGCAATTCCCATTTCACATATTGCCGCCTCAGTCCCACCTGCTAATACTACATCTTCACTGCCTAGTTTTATTGTCTTGTATGCTTCTCCTATACTATGTGTTGCTGAAGCACAAGCTGTTAAAATAGCCATAGACTCACCTTTAAATCCAAACTCTATTGATATACTCCCGGATGGCATGTTGGCAATTGCCATAGGTATAAACATAGGAGACACACGTTTATTTCCTTTTGTAACAATTACTTCACATTGTTCTTGTATTGTGTTTAATCCTGCAATGCCAGAACTTACAAAAACTCCAACGCGATTAAAATCAGTATTTTCTTTAGTCATACCGCTATCTTTTACTGCTTCTCTTGCAGCAATAATTGCTAGTTGTGATGATCTATCTAATCTTTTAACTTGTTTACTATCAAAATAATTTAGTGGTTCATAACCTTTAATTTCTGCGGCCACCTTTGTCCTGAAATTAGTATTGTCAAATAACGAAATTTCTCCTATACCACATTTTTTATCCTTTATTCCTTGCCATGTTTCATCTACATTATTGCCAATTGGAGTAATAGCACCCATTCCCGTTATAACTACTCTTCTTTCCATTAAGACTCTCTCCTTCACTTAATTTCACATTAACATTCCACCATCTACATTAATAACCTGACCGGTAATATATGAACTTTCATCAGAAGCCAAAAAATTTACCAAATTTGCAATATCTTCTGTCTTACCCATTCTTTTTAGTGGTATTGACTTACTTATTTCCTCTTTAACGCTATCTTTTAAAACATCAGTCATTTGAGTTTCAATAAAACCTGGAGCAATCGCATTTACTAATATATTTCTAGACCCAAGTTCCTTAGCCAAGCTTTTAGTAAAACCTATTATTCCGGCCTTTGACGCAGCATAATTTGCTTGCCCTGCATTACCACTTATTCCTACAACAGAAGATATATTAATTATTCTACCTGATTTTTGCTTCATCATTATTGGTACAATGTTCTTAGTTACATTAAATGTTCCAATAAGATTTACATTTATGACATCTTCAAAATCCTCTTTCTTCATTCTTGCAAACAAATTGTCTTTGGTTATTCCTGCATTATTAACCAATACATCAATTCTCTCATAATAGTCAAAAATCTCTTTAACCATTCTTTCAGAATTCTCAAAACTTGTCACATCACCTTGAACTGTTAAGCATTTAGCACCACTTTCTTCAATTTCATTTTTTGTATTCTTTAATTCATCATTCTCTTTTCTATAATTCAAAGCAATATCAAAGCCATTTTTTGCAAGTTTTATTGCAATCTGTTTCCCAATCCCTCGTGTTCCGCCAGTTATAAAAGCAACCTTACTCATGTTTTTTTACCTCCTCTATAAAGCTATCAAGTGTATTTACACTGTTAATATTAAAAATATTTACTGTTCTTTCAAAGCCCATTCTTTTTACAAATCCACTCAATACCTTTCCTGGACCAATTTCTAAGAAAGTATCCACACCGGAATCATACATTTTTTTCAAACAATCAGTAAATCTAACCGGATTCATAATATGCTTAGATAAAACTTCTCTTATATCGCTATCACTTTTATAATAAAGTCCATCTATATTTTTAATAACCTTTGATTCTTTGGAATTTAAATTGATTTTATCTAGTTCTTCCTTTAATGCCTTACTGCACTGCTCTAATTTTTCAGTGTGAAATGGTCCGGCGGTATTTAAAATTGAAATTTTTCTTGCTCCCCGCTCTTTAGCCAGTTCACTAGCTTTAATTACAGCATTTTCCTCGCCTGATATAACAATTTGACCTACTGTATTAAAATTCGAAGTTTTTACAAAACCGTTTGTTACTGATTTACAAATGTCATTAACTTTTTCAGCATCCAATCCAATTATTGCTGCCATTTTCCAATTACCCGTTGGTGTCATTTCTTGCATGATTTGCCCTCTTTTACAAACCAGCCTTATACCAGTTTCAAAGTCTAGTACTCCGTCTTCTATTAAAGCAGTATACTCACCTAAACTCAAGCCGGCTGAGCAAACTGCAGTTATATTGTTATTTCTTAATATTTCCACAATTGCTATGCTTTCTGTAACAATCGCAAGTTGAGTATTTTGAGTCTTATTCAACAACTTTTCCGGTCCATTAAATGATATATTTGCAATATCTATGCCAGTTATACTTTCTATTTTCTTATACACATTTCCAACCTCTTGATATTTCTCATATAAATCTTTGCCCATTCCAATATATTGCGAACCTTGTCCCGCAAATAAAAAACCTATTTTCATTTCACTTATCCATTCTTTCTTTTAAAATCTTCTCAAATTCATTCCAAAACTGAATTATAATTTCATAATTATCAATTCATATTCTTTGCTTACAAACCATTTTTTGTATTTTCAACTTTGCTCATTCTCAAACATATAGTTGACTCAAATCGCTCGAAAAAGCTACATTCTCGTCCTAAAAAATCACTTTCCAAATTTACTAAGTGCATCTAAGTTTGCCTGCCTTTTTATTTTATTAGTAGTTGTTTTTATAAGTGGTGTTTCTGTTAATATCATCCCTCTAATTGCTTTATAGCTTGGTAGCTTACTATTAACTTCTTTTATCTTTTCGAACATAACTTTGTATATTTCTTCATCTGTCTCTACTTTATAAACGTCTTTAGTTATTTCCCTATCAAAAACAATTTCTACATTTATCTTTACATTTTCTTTATCATCAGAAAGTTGTTTGCCAAATACAAAAGACTCCACAACCCCTTCTATCTTATTTACTAAGCCCTCCATCTCCTCAGGGAATATGTTCTTTCCATTTTTAAGTACAATTACATTCTTTTTTCTGCCACAAATATATATATATCCTTCATTATCTATCTTTACCAAATCACCTGTATAGAACCATCCGTCTATAAAACTTGCTTTAGTGCTCTCTTCATCTTGGTAATAGCCCAATGCAATACTCGGTCCTTTTACAACCAACTCCCCAATTCCATCAGAATTTATATCCACTACCTTCGTTTGTACGCTCGGAACAACTTTCCCAACAGACCCCACTCTGCTTTCTAAATTAGTTCCCACCGCTACTACCGGCGATGTTTCTGTTAATCCATATCCTTGAACCAAATTAATTCCTAATCTCCGATATTTTTCTTCAATTGCACGATCTAGCGCCGCAGCCCCACTTATAAATAGTTTTACATTTCCACCGAGCAAATCATGAATTTCCTTAAACGCCCTTTTCTTTTCAGACATAGGTGCATCTTTCAATTCTTCTTCTTTCCTTAAAATTTCATCTAATTTTCCTTGTTTCTCTAATTGTTTCCTAATCATCATAAATATTCTTTCATATATTCCAGGAACACAGGCCATAACTGTAACTTTATATTCATTCAAATTATTTATTACATGCCTTAATCCATCACAAAATACAATTTGTGCCCCCTTATATAATGCAAATAAGAAACCTACTGTACATTCGAAAACATGATGCACCGGTAAAATAGAAAGTAATATATCATTCGATGTAACATCTAAGACACTAGCTATATCCATTAAATTAGAACATATATTTCTATGCGAAAGTGCAACCACCTTAGAACTTGATGTCGTTCCCGACGTAAACAGCATTATGCTCATTTTTTCTGCATCTATATCTGCATCTATAAACTCTCTATTTCCACCCTCAACTAACAGTCTACCGATTTCAATTAACTTACTTTGAGAATATACGCCTTCTTTATTCTTTAAGCTATCCATGGAAATAAGATGCTTTAACTTATTATTTTCATCGTACTTTATTTTAGTCAATACCTCTTCATACTTACCTGAGAAAATTATTGCTTCAGCTTCTGACCTCTCAATTACTGATTTTAGTTCGTTTTCAGGCAATGATTTATCCACCGGAACTACAACTCCTGTTCCACAAACTATAGATAAGTACGCAATTTCCCATTCATATCTATTTTCTCCAATAACTGCAATTCTTTTACCCTTTAACCCTAGTCTTATTAGGGCGGTTCCAAAGTAGTCAATTGTATTACGCACTTCTAAATGAGAAACTGTTTTATACTTTCCTTCACCCACTTTTATTTTATATGCGACATTATCTGCAAACATCTCTTTTGTTTTCTTTAGCATATCCTTTAAGTTTAAGATTTCCACAATCTCATACATTTTTTTGCTCATTTGAAAACCTCTTTCCTCTTATTTGTTAATAAACTTATATCATTTTTATTTTAAAATGTCTTTAATTTGACGGGTCAGTACAATGCAAAATTGCGGATTTCGTGGCACAAAAAAATAGACACACCCAAAATGTATCTATTCTTTATGTATTGTAATAAGTAACAACCTAAATACTTTTTTTCCTTAAAGCTCTTGTAACATTTTCTACAAAGCCCTTATACACCTTTCCTTCATCAACATCTCTATTCCTTTTTAATCTATACAATAAACTAGAGCAAGTAATTCCAAATATTCCTGATGCTGTCGCTTCTACATCACTTTCATAAAACTCCCCATTAGTTATACCTTCTTGAACAATTTTTTCAATTATTTTTATAAACTCAAAAACTGCCCTTTTACATTTCTTATTCTTTTCCTCTTCACCCCAAATTTGTGAAAGAACTATATTCAAAAAATATTCATACTTGGTCATTACTTTTATTTCAATCAAAATAACGGCCTCTATTTTTTCCATTGCAGTTTTACATCTTTTTGTTTTAATTTCCACACTATTTCTAAGGAGTTTCATACCCTCGCTAAGTAGCATATCAAAAATATCCTCTTTTTTGGAAAAATGATAATATAGCGACCCCTTTGCGACGCCTGCTATAGCTGTTATATCTTCTACACTTGAGTTATCATATCCTTTTTCAGCAAATAATTTTATGGCAGTATTAAAAATTTTTCTTTTTGTTCTATTCATTATAGTCTCCCTTTTTAAAGTACTTATTTCTTTTAATTTTACTATATATCCCTAAGTTCAGCAAATAAATAATCCGATGTTTTAAGTTCATCAACATCTTAAAGTCATATTGCAGTTTTCCAAGCCTCGCTTTTATCTACTAGTTCCGGCCCACCTTGTCGTATATATTCTTCTAAATCATATTCCCATTTTTTGTCTTCCATAGGATTTACCTCCGTACTAATTAATAACATTTTCAATTATATCTCTAAATTCTTTAGCACTTATTACATCACCTTTATTTAATTCTCTTTCAGGTACATCAATATTACATGTAATCCATTCAGCAGACGTATATTTAGGAATAAGATTAATAACTTCTAATTCGTTCTTAAATTTACCCACATCTATGACTGTTGTTTCCCATTCTGGACTTCCCCAAAACTTAGTCATATTAACTGCTTCTATATAACTATATTTCCCGTTTTCAAAATATAAATATGTATTAATAATCCTCTCTCCGGCCCCACTACTAATTACCGCAAAATAATTATCTTTTATATCTACAAAATTATATCTATTTTTATAAAGCAAGCCCGAAATTATTATCAAGAGTATTAGCAAAATACAAATTAATACCTTTTTCATAATAGCACCTCCAACAAGCAAATATGTTTTCATCAAATTCAGTTATTTTCTCTTTTCTTTCAAGTAATCACTTAAACTTACTATTCTTCTTTTTATCTCGGCTTTTTCTTGATTTATCATTACTAAAGATTCTAGTTTTTTATTTAGCTCCTTAATTTTGTTTTCGAACTCTGCATATTTCACTTTATAAACATCTTCTTCGATAGTTCCATCTATCTTCATCAACAATTTTATCACGCTGATTTTCTAATAGCAATATAGCTTGGTTTATATTTTCAGCAAATCCATTATGCTTTACCACGCAAGCTCTCTTTTATTTCTCGTGCCTTAGAGATTTTTTCTTCAATGTTATTTGCTATTCCAATTTCTAAATTACCTAGCTTTATTTTTTCTTTTATGTCTAAAACCTTTGTATAACTTCCATCAATGCTTGTCCATACACTACCAACTTGTAATGGATGATGTGAATCATAAGTACAAAGAAAAACGAGGTGGGCGCACCTCGTTTTTCTTTTGGCATACATGCTAAGTATCATTATTGAGCTTTTGCTCTATGTACTTATTTTATACTATATTGTATATATAGTCAACAATTATCTTTCGACAAATCAACTATCAAAATACACAATTGTATTATTAGGAATGCAGATAATGCCATTTACTTCATACTCGTCAAAAAGTTCTCCCAGCTCTTCTATATATTCATTGTATTTTTCATCTTCGCACTTTAGGGAATAAGAACTGGATAAACATCTTGCTATAAATGTCTCTTTTGTAAAAAATAATGGATTGTCATATTTAATTTTTTCATACTTCCCATTAAAAAACCAAAAAATCTTCTCATCATTTTCTTGAATTCCATTACTAAAACCTTTAAATTGTGAGCAATACTTTTTATAAATTTCTGCATTTTTCCTAACAATTTCTGCTTCAATATCACGGCTATTCCATATTAAAAACACTTTTCCGTTTGGCTTTAAAATTCTCTCACATTCCTTCTTAAAAAGCTCAATTTCAAACCAATGAAATGCTTGAGCAACAGTAATAAAATCGATACTTTTATTGCCAAGACTAGTATTAGAAGCCTCTCCATCGATACATTCTACATTCTTATATGCCTTTAGCTCCTCCATCGCCTTACTACGCATATCAAAATTCGGTTCAACGCAATACACAAAACTTCCTTCATCTAAAATCTGCTTAGCAAATTTTCCTGTCCCCGCTCCAATATCGGCTATTACTGATTTATCAGAAAAACCGTATTTCTCATATAAATCCTTAATAA
>CAKSUD010000058.1 GCA_934500865.1 uncultured Clostridia bacterium
CCTTACGGAAAGAGCCGGAATTTAGCTTAACCATCTCGAATGTAGGATTAAAATGCTCGGTAGTGTTACAACCTTTCTTATTGGCAATGGCGATAGCTTTGTTTAGAGTACGATTGAATTTTTGGTATGTGCTATAGCCTAATGCGGTGCACAACTCACGAGAAGTCCAATACTCCGAACCGTTTTCGTCTCGCTTTTTAATCTGTTCAAAGTCTGATTGAATAGGGGATATGTTGTTCTCGTCTATCATTATTTCATATTGTTAGAGTTATACACCGCCAATCCTTTAATCGTCAACATATATTTCTGACGAGGATGACGGGGCTTGTCTGGGTAGAGCATAGAAACAAATCCCTCTTTCATGGCGGGATTCAGTGAATATTCCATAAAATTCTCACGGTTCTTTAATCCTATGGAAGCCATTATCTCTTTGACTGATAATCTATTGTTTGCAAGTACCTTTATTAAACGGCTGATATTTTCATTATCTATCTGTAATGGATTATCTGAGCTTGTCGGGGTACTTGTCGGGGTACTTGTCGGGGTGGAGATAGCCATATCTTCGGGTGCATTAACCACCATGAAACGATTCCTCAATTCATTGTTTTCTCCTATCAATAGGTTTCGGAAGAATCGTTCTAAATGCACAGACTCTCTTTTGATGCCTTTTTGTATATTTTGATAATTGGCTCTAACCAAAGCATTACGGAAATACCAAGAATGATTGGCAAAAAGATCGTTCTCGACATTGAATCCCATTAAGCGTAAATACTGGATGGTGAACACTGCTATTGTTCGGGTATTGCCTTCTCCAAACGGATGGATCTGCCACAACCCAGATACGAATTGGGTAATATGACTTACTATTTGGTTTATATCTAATCCTGTATAATCAAACACCTTTTCTTGTTCAAGATCATACTCTATGGCTCTACGAATGTCGGGAGCAGATACATAGAACACCGTATCACCACGAAGCACCCATTCTTTTTTGGTGATATTGTAATCTCTGATTTGCCCGGCAAACTTGAATACTCCATTAAATATCCGTCGATGAATGGCGGTCAATCCGGCTACGGTAAAGGCAAATGAACGCTCATTCAATAGCTTGGTTATGTTGGCAGAAACTTTATCGGCTTCTTCTGTTTCATTATCCTTTTCAGTACGAATATCTTTTGAATCGTAGTAACTTTTGATAAGTTGTTGTACTTCATCAATAGTTATATCTCCCTCAATATGCTTGCGAGCAGTCTCAATAAGATATTCGGAGGGCTTCAAGCCATCTACCGCTTGAAGTCCTATTGCCGTTTGCCAAGCGTAACCTTTTTCACGCTTTTGCGGCTCGCCTTGCTGGATGTATTCGTCGAAGTTTATCATATTAAGATACTAATTCTATTCATAATATTATTCAGCAAATCCTTTTTTCTTAAGAGTTATATAGTTCATATACATCCCCTTCTTCATCCTATCATCTAATAGCCGTTTCCCTTTAGCTATTTCATCCATAACTTTCCATTGCCAATCTTTTAAAATTCGACGTCTTCGATCCCATTCTACCATTTTTTGAACTAATTCGATTGTGATGTTATCATTATTATATTCTAGATAAGAATGATGATTAACCTTTTTATCTTTTTCTTCTTCTGAGGCAAGTTTATCAGCTTCGAATAGTAAATCAATATTCTTTTCGCAAACGATATTGTAAATACTAATGGCTTTTCTTCTATCAGAATCTATAAACTTATGATTGAATTTCAGTTTATGAGCAATATCTAGGGCTGCTGATTGATAGTTGATAGATAAACAATCTGTTTCTTTACCCCATTCTGCAATCTTTTTCCAAAGTGAATATGGAATCGATTGAATGATTTCCATATCATGCGTAACATTTTCATCACCTTCATCCGAATTTAATGAAAAGCCTTTTCTTATGGGAGTAGAGGAATCGATCAAATCAGATTTTATATCGTTTAAATTGTATGACCAGGTGTAGGCTTTTACCTTTTCCCAGCACTCTTCTTTTTTAGACCACTCAATATAATGTGATATTGGTGATTCATGAAGTATGAATTCATTAATTTGTTTCATTAATTCATAGATAAAATCTGAAAGTGCGTTGGAAAGGCGTTGGTTTTTCCATATTTTATATAGGTTTAATTTTCCATTTGTTATAGTAGTTAATAAGGATATAGTATAAGGAACAACCACTTGTTTTAATTCTCCAATATTGTTCCCTGTTACTTTGGTTCCATATCTTTTATCGGCGGTTCGGAACAATATTGTTTTAGCTATGGCATCCTCGTAATATATGCTATTAATATTCTTGATATTTTCAGGTAAATTATTGTTAATAAATTTACTATAGTTTTTTTCATTACCTCGTACTACTATAAATGGCCCCATAGTAATCTTTTTTCCATCGTAAACTTCTCCATAAGCATTTAGATATTTAGCTAATTCGACTTTTGTAATAACTTGTTTTTTTGGATATTTTAAATCGAAAGCAGATTGACGTGATTTCGTAAATCCCTCTTTCTGACGTAAATTTTTATATTGTCCTCTTGCTCTTTCAAAGAACCAATAGGTTTGAATATTGGACTCGTCTGTAATAGGCGTCATAATGTAACGCGATATCTTTTCAAAGGCCACAAGATACGCATTATTAGCAGTAAAGTCAGCATCGTTCACCTTATTTTGGGTGTTGGCATATCTAGAAATGCGTGATACTATATCTGTATACTCATCAGTTCTTTTAATTACGGATATTTTGGCTTGCACAAATATGTTTGAGATATCAGCTTTATCTTTTTTCCAAGTGTGATAAATTGAAGCTGTTGTTTGACCGCCATTTACAATTTGCAAATTTGAAACCTTAGTTATGTTTCTTCTAGAAGAATCCAACTCTATATTATCAGCTGTAGCAGCTAAACCATTGTTAAAAGCAAGAAACATATGTGGCTCTTTTTTAATAGTATCCCTAATACCTTTATTGATTTTTCCTGTAAATTGAAGGAAAGAGCGCACATTTTGTTCTAATAGTCTAGCTCCAAATCGCTCATAAAGATTGGCTAAGCAAATTCCTGGAATAATAGCTACATAAGCCTGGTAGTCTGGATTTTCAGAATCAGCAGACAAACAAGGAACATTATATCCCTCTTCTTTAAAATTGATTTCTATAGGAACACGAGATTCTACCATTATCTGATAGAGATAACGTAGATCTATTACACGAAAGAAAACTTTATATCCACAAATTTCTACATTGTTAGGGAATTCATTTTTATATTCTCCGTTTGTTAGAATAAAAACATTGACTCGAACTAAATTTTCTTTCAACTCTTTATATGAAGATAAAGTATTTGCGAATTCAAAAATTTCAGCAGATTCAGCTACTTCATTAGCGTAATCTCCATATACTGCTTTTCTGAAAAAATTTAATATTCTGGTAGATGCTCTATCAATTTCCGCTTTAGGTGTAGAATAAATGTTTTCTTCATATCCATAAATGGATATGAATAAGTCAACAGTCTCGTAATTGTCTGCTATTGCATAACCATTAATTTTATGCTGTTTTTTTGTACCTAAATCCTTCTCGTCAAAAGCTATAGTTGCATTTTCGGTTTCTCCAGCTTCAGACAATACATCAAGGACATATCTTGTGAATATTTGTTCTTGATTGTCGCCATCTTCATTAGAAAGTTGCCGAGTCACAATTTCTTGAATTAGGGACTGATAATATTTATTTATATCATTCACCATATTATCTAATGGTATTAAATAAGACTTCCTCTGAAATTAAGTATTCACCACACATACCTATAGATATTGTGTAAACCACATTACTTACTCCATTTCTAAGTTCACTTTCTATTATTCTAGGAAAATTTGCCAATACTTTGTAATTCTTTTGGCTTCGTTTTTTATAGAATCGTTCAGTATACAATGATTCATGACAAGATAGATACTTGGCTTCAATAAGTTTTTCTTCGAAGAAACATAATGCAGGGATATTATTGCTGAGCACACTCTTTATATCTGCCACTATCATTGGTAAATTTTCACCGTTAGTTTTAGATATTTCTACTACTAAATGAGAAATAAACAAATGAGTAACAAGTGAATCATCTAGTTGTCGCTCTCCATTTATCGTTATACACTGAGTATTATTAGTAGATGTTGTTTTTACTTCTACCGCCCAATCATTTCCTTGAAAATCTTTACTTGTTTTTTCAACACCAGTCCACTCCTTTATGACAGAAGCAAAAGCGTCATTGGTATTATGATTAAGTAATTTTCGGAGGAAGTATAATTCACCATAGAGTCCTTGTTGTTCTTCATTTGACAGACCATCAACTTTTGATTTTTCGAACAACTTTTTCCATCGATATAATTGGTTTACAACTTCTTGTATCATCTCTTTGTCGTTTGATAATGGCTTTAATGTAGAAATTAGATCTTCACATAAAGCTGCAAAAACTCTAAGGCTCTCATTGTGTAACAATTGAACATGAAGCATCTTTTGTCCAGCCATTGATGTGTCTGAAAGCAATTTTATTTTGAGCTCACTTAAATTACTTAATGATGAGATGTCAATCCGGAATTCTTTAGAGAAAGAGATAGCTATGCCCATAATGTCATCAGGATAGCTATATGTAGCGTACACCTGAATCGGTAATGTAGTGTCACATAACTTCTTTACAACTCCAACTACTGCATGATTTTTTAACGAATTCCATAATTCTATAATTTGATATCTATTCTCCATACTCATTATCGTTTTCGTTATCAAAATTATCTTCTATGTCGGCATATTCTCCTACCATATTCACTTTGTAATTAACTGCAATTGATGTGTCAGTTGCTGGGAACGAAATAGCAAACCCAACAAATGGATTATCATTTTCTGTAAACACAGTAGAACCTATAATAGGTTTCCCATTTTTTACAACATTAGCACCTATTGGATTTAGTGGGTATATAATTAGTAGAGGTTGAGATTTTGGTCTGTACTTACTTCTTACTATTAAGGGCTTAGGATATTTCTTTTCCCAAGTTTTGCCATTGTTTTTGGCTTTTTGTATTGATTCTTCCAATGCTTTATGAAGAAGATTTTCTTCCAAATCAATAAACTCATCAAGCTGATTACCAACTATATGATTCTTTCGTATGAAATAAGTATTGTAGTCTGTATCAATTGCTCTATTACGATTAAAACAATTAACTTTATATTTGCCACAGAAGCAATAACTTTTATTGGAATTAGCTCCAATTGTTTTGTTCATAAGAGCTACACTCCAATTTGTCAATTCTCCATGTGCTTGTAAAGCATTGATGTACTTTATAATCAACTCTAAATTTACTTTTTTTAAAGATTCCGCTACTATAAAGTCATTAAAATAGTCACATATTTGGTTTGCGGAAATATTTGACCAAAGATAGTTTCCACTTTTGATTATAGGATCCCCTAGACCTGCTAAAAACTCATCGGTTGCAACAAGGTTCCTATTTTTTAAACCTTTATCGATAGGCAACTGGTAAGTTTCAATAAGGCGTGAGGCCCATGATACTTGAATTTCTTTTGTGTTGTGCATCTTATTAAGTGCAGTGATTTGTAAACAACCAGGATGAGTACGTACTTTAAGAGCATATTTATCAGGAGTACTTCTTGATTCTGCAAGATAGTTAAACTCTTCGCGCAGTTCGGCACTAGCAATTGCAATGTGTCTATACCATTCGTTTAATTCGGCACTAGTAAATAGACGGCATAGGTCAACGTATCCGTGACGATAACCGAACCATCGCCCCATTTGCATTAATGTATCGTACATTTTAGATGCACGTAAGAAATAGCTTATAGAAAGTCCTTCTAAGGTCAGACCTCGAGAAAGTTTATCACCACCGATAGCTATTACAGAGATGCCATTTTTAGCGTTTAGTTGGTAATCGACAATATCACCGGAAGAACCATTTATAGATTTGACCTCAATTTTCTGTACAACTTTGAAAAGTAAAGGCTTTATTTCTTCCCATGTGTGAACCTGTAAACAATGGTCTATGTTTGAAAGTACTGAATTCTTAATCTTATTTGTAATCTCTGTGTAATCATTTTCAAGCAGATATTGAAATTCTTTAAGTATAGAAGAATCGTTTGCCTCAATCTCTTGTTTATAATAAGAAAATTGTTGTGCTACGAGCTCTTTTATTTCGTTCTGCCATAATTGGTAGCGTGAAATATGGATAAGCATAGAGTTATGCTTGTTTTCTTGTCCTCTTGCTAAACGTATAGCACATGTTAAAATAAAACTCTTAATTGCCGTTTTTAATGATTCCGGAATGTCTGTAAAAGTTGGTTTTGGATCATTCTTTTTATGACCTTCAGGTATAAAAGTTGAATAGTCGTTGATAGGCACAATAATAGGCAATAAGTTCTCTTCTTCTTCTTCTTCAATATTCATACTTGTCCCAAATACTTTTTCAGGGCCAATATAATTCGTGGGTGCAGGAAGATTAATAATAAAGTCACGGGGAAATAAATCTGTTTCGTCTTGTGCTATGAATATGTTAGCAAAAGGTGTTGCTGTATAGCCTACATACGCAGATCTATTAAATAGTCCAATCAATGTTCTTATACCCTTATTAATAGCCGTAGGATCTAAATTTTTGTCTTTTTTTGTGTTGATAGAAGCATTATCGGCTTCATCATCAATTAAGAGTAGTGACTTATTAGTTATTGTGCGTCCTTCTCCAGCTTGAGCTTTCAACCAAGTATTCAAACGTTTTAGAACTGAAGCATTCTTCTTTACGACCAAAATAATAGGTTGTGGGGCATTAAAATTGAATCCTGCAGTATTTGCTGCTTTTTTGTTAAAGTCGCCACTGTCCAGACTTGTTGTATAGGAATTTGCAATCGCTGAATCGAATCCGGGAATTAAGCCAACACCGATTTTTGTCGTATTATTGATATTATATGCTCGTTCATATTGTGTGTCAAAACCCAAAAATCCCTCATCTATTCTACTTTGTGTTTGACTTCTCAGATTATTTAATATACCTGCTAATACAACAATGAAATTGAATCCTGCATCAGCTGCTTTACAAATTAAACCTGTATAATTAGCTGTTTTACCAGATTGTACTTGTCCTACGACTAATCCTTTTTTATCAATAGTGATATTAGTCAATTGTGGATTAAACAAATTATCTAGTATTCTGTCACTCATTTCATCTAATTTGTGGATGACAAGTGGGGCGAAATTTTTCTGTTCGGATAAGTATTGTTTGTATCTTATCCAAAAATTCCATGTAGATTTACGCTCTGCTTTGAAATCCCTAAGCCACGGTTGTCTTCTTTCATTTCCTTCCAATATCTGAAAATCTTGAATTCTAACTCCATATAAAGAAAGCAGTTCATTCTTAACTTGTTTTACATCCATATTAGGATAAATTAAAGAAGCTTTTGCTATAGCTTCGTTAATCTGTTTGTCTGTTACTACTGCATTTGGACCGATTAAAACTCGGCACATATTAATAATCTGGTTCTGCATAACTATAAATTGTCAATCAATTCCTCAAAGAGGTTAAATGGTTCTATTGTTTTTAGATATACTTTAGCTTGCTCCGATGATTTACCAATTTCTATTTGATTATTATACATTGTGCGCATAATATCTATAATCATTGAAGGATTTATATTCGTAAAGGGTTCAAGTTGTGATTCTTCTCCTTTGGCTTCATTGATGTATATAGTTTTAGTTGGTAATGTTTCCTCTATAAAGCTAAGAAGTATATTAATAGCCTTTTCTGGATTCTCAGAAGCAATATTCTTTATTTGCATAATTATGTCATGTTCGCGATTAATCACGAAGGACCACTTATTATCTTTTTTCTTTTCACACCATAACGGTTGGAAAGAAGTACCTGCTTTTTGTTTAAGAATTTTTCCTCTGTGTCGATAAACTTCACAACCTATTGATCGTACCGATTTCGCATAAGATTCCAGCTGACTCCTATTTTGCATTGGTGGGTAAGCTCTTGATTTCTTTATGTCAATTTGCCACTCCGTATCCAATGTGTTTGGAAGATCTATTCTTATTCGAACTAACTTATAATGCTCTTCTTTTCTAAATAGACCTAACCAATCTCCAGCCAAAAGTAATCTTTTCCCTCTATAAACATAGAATCCTTGTTGGGCTACCCATCCATTAATTCCTTCCGCTTTCTTATATGCGGTTTCACTGGAAAAAGCATTTTTGTGTGGCAATACATACCCCTTTATTGTAATACCACCAATTATATTTTCGGTAGGTCTAATCTGGGTTTTAGGCTCATTTTCGCAAAATGGATTCCAAGGTTCTATTTCATGATTACACCAATAAACCTTTATGGATTTCTCCTCAATAAATCGATGAAATGTCATTGAAATGTGTTGTTTTACCTTGTCTAATACTGATGAAAATCTGGTTTTAGCATTAATATCAGTTTCATCTGTTTCTGGATTAATTATTCTATCTAGTCCAGACCAGATTACAAGTGTACCATGCTTGACATCATCGAGAGCATTGGTATAATCTTCTGGAATCCATTGAAGTAGATCCCATAGATTGGTTTTTGCTACGTAATCTAAGTCCCAAGTCCAAAAAACAGGTTTGTAATCAGCTTTTTTACTATAAACAGTAAGTTTTCTACACTGAGAAAAAGATGCTGTCTTTAAACCTAAACCGAAGCGACCTAAATCGGTCTTGGAACGTTCCTCTAAAGGATTCTGAGAACCAGGTCTCATTGCTTCAATTATCTCTTTGTGATTCATTCCAATGCCATCGTCTTTTATGGTAATAATAGATTGACCGCCTTTCCAAATTCTGGAAATCCAAATATTCTTTGCTCCTGCAGATATAGAATTATCAACTATATCAGCTACTGCAGTTGACAAACTATAGCCTATAGCCCGAAAGGTCTCAATCATTGAGGCTGCCGCTGGGGTGGCATTAGTAGTTTTGAGCTTTTCGTATTTCATCTTCATGAGCTAGTATTTTTTTTATTTCCAAAGCTATTTTTTCAGCTAACACAACAGGAACTGCATTGCCAATTTGTTTGAATGCAGCAGAACGGCATCCTTCAAAGAAATAATCATCTGGAAATGATTGAATTCTTGCTGCCTCACGAATAGAAATCGAACGTACATTTTCTATTGTTGGATTAGGAGTAGGGTATATATAGTAATGTCCATCCATTGCTATGTGAGCAACAACTGTATGACATACTCCATTAGGATCAACTACACAGAATCTATTTAAAAAAGTTTGCTTGTTCTTATGTTTCTGCAAAGATGGATCAAGTTTATCATATCTTAAACGCTTTCCTTCGTTCCATAGTTCAACAGCTTGTTTATATATTTCTCTATCAATAGAATTTGTTGGGCGCGCTATATGTTGAGTTGTAAAGTTCATAACACCTCTAATGTTAGATTTCTGGAGATACTCCATATCTTTCAATGACTTCGTGTAATAAACAGGTCCACACAAGGAACCTTCTCCGGCATTTATGATTGGTAGGTCACAGAATAAATCTTTCATTATCTTATAGTGTTGTTCTTCTTCTCCAAGCTGTGGATAATGATATGTCGTATTTTCTGATGTTTCTCTTTTATTTTGCCAGCCTACAATAATAACCCTATGGCGTTTTTGCAAAACACCATGTTGAGAGGCTATCTGTTCTCGAAAATCAATTTCATAATCCAATTCACGCACTAAACGCATTAGATCTTTGAATGGTTCTCCGCCTTTTGCGGTCAGAATTCCTAAAACATTTTCAAAAACAAACATTTTAGGTTTGTAGCGTTTAAGAAATTCAACATAGAATTTATATAGGTCATTGCGTGGGTCTTGTTCAATTTTTCTTCCTAATCTGGCACGACCTGCTACAGAATATGCTTGACAAGGTGGGCCTCCAATAATCAGATCTATTTTCTTACCATTGCATAATTTATCAACTTTTCCAAAAAGAATAGGTAAAGTTTCTTTTCCTATAGCTTCTTGAATAACCGATTCAATAATATGCTTTGGCACTTTGTTCCATAACCAAGTGCCATCCGTTTTTTCTTTTTTATTTTTGAGATATTCTTCGTATATATTAAGTTGACCATTATCATTTAAATAATGAAATGCAGCACGAGTTCTTAATGAGTCACAAGCATAGTGATCCATTTCAATATGTGCTATAGGTTCATAACCGGCCCTGATAAAGCCTTCTGAAAGTCCACCAGCACCTGCGAATAAATCAATAAATGTATATGTTTCTTTATTTAATTTCATCACTTTCTATCAATTCTTTGGGATTCACATTCAGTATATCTGCAATTTCAAACAGCACTTCTAAACTGGGTTGCCGTCTGTTGCAAGCATAAGCATTGACTATACAGAAACTTTTGCCAAGTTTATCTGCTAGCCAAGTTTGTTTAATTCCTCTTTCTTCAAGCACCTCTTTTATCCTATTCAATGGCTTATCCATTATTTTATTTTTATATCATCAATTCGGATACAAAGATATAAAATTATGTGCTATACAGTGAAAGGAGGAGAGAAAAATTCCCCTCCTTAACTCTAAACCAAGTCTCAGACATTCAAATCTTTCAGTGCAAGTGCATAATTGGGACAAAAACCGTCCATTATACACTTCAAACCAAGTGTCTGATAATACTTGTGATCATCATCTTCGGTACAGAGGTATTTGTAACCGTAGCGTGGCATGTACTCCTTGAAGAAGCGAGCCAAATCTTTCAGGCTTTCTTCTTGGTTCTTCTTGAAGTTACTGCGCACAATGATGATAGACCAGTCTGGGAAGTTGCCTCTTCCACTGCTATACTCCCAGAAGCGGATGTAGCAGTCCAGATCACGTTCACGGATGTCCACACAAAAGCCATTGGCATGTGACATCACACTACAGCTTTCTCTGTAGCCAAATTTCTCACACAAGTAGAGATTGAAATCAAGAATTAAATCTTTTTGTACCATAAATAATTGGGTTTTAAAAATTAACAATAGTTCGTTAAAAAATAGCCACGCCTAAGCGGCTCTGGCAGTAAATAAAATGAGTTCTTTGAAAAGTTTGTCA
>CAKSUD010000059.1 GCA_934500865.1 uncultured Clostridia bacterium
GCTACACCAGTTATGAATATCCTATCTACTACGCTCTCAGTACCCTTTTTAAGAATTTCATACCATTTTCTTACCTTCCCGTTTTTAGATACTAAATCCTTAAATCCGGACACGTTAAATCCTAATAACTCGTTTGCAAAGTGGTCGTACTCGTCTATTATTACATATATTTTTTCATTAGGTTTTTGTAAACTAAATGCCTTAAACAGGTTATCTAAAATATCTTCTGCTTGATCTTCCGGATTAACGATAAAATCCAGATTATATTTCTGTACGAATACCCTTGCTGATGATGCAACTTCTCTCTTAAACCCTTCGATAGTAGAGTTAATATTATTCGTATCTATTCCAGAAAAATTAAATTTCAATATATAATACCTATTCTTTGAACTCGTAGGATTTTTACCTATATACTTATCACTAAATAGCGTATCAAATTTATCCTTCTTCAATACATCATAGTAATTCTCTAGAGTAGAAGTAAATAATGTCTTTCCGAACTTTCTAGGACGTAGAAACATTACGTTAGGGTTTGGATAATTTTCTAATTTTTCTATATATAACGTTTTATCTACATAGTAATAATTATCCGTTATTAATCTTTCATAATCACTTATTCCACTGGGTAATCTTTTTACCATACTCTCACGCTCCTATACCTTATTTTACTATAAGCGAAATCCTTTTACAATTAGTTTACTCATTAATTTACGATTTATTGACCATTTGGGACAGGTCTAAAAAGAAAAGACGTGAAACTAGCTTATTCGGCTAATTACGCGTCTTGGTTTTGGTGACCAAAAAGACCCGTCCCTTTTGGGCAGGCAAAAAGACCCGTCCCTTTTGGGCAGGCAAAAAACAAGAGCATCTATAAATAGATGCCCTCTAAGTCAAGAAAGTTTGGTAGGTTGACCTTCCTACATCTCCTAACATTGGGTGGCGGCTGCCTGTTCCGCCCTCAAACTTTCAAGTCTATCATATGATTTTTTTATTTCTTTATACATATTTTATAACATATCTAGTTATTTTTCAATATTTTCTAGCATATCCTTTAGATAAATATTTTTCTTTTTTACGTTCTGTCATAACAAATAGAGTTCTTGCAAACATTGTTCCGTTATTGGTAACTCGCACAGCCACCAGAACAAATTCATCGTCTATTTTGTATTCTTTTATATACTCTATTGAATTTTGATTTGGATTTAATGCAACATAAGTAGGATTATTTATAATGTCCTCGATGTTATTACCATACTTTTCAAAATCTTTTGGATGCTCCTTCTGCATATGTGCTAAATTGCTTTCACCTATTATAATAGGTAGCTCTTTTGTATATTTTAGGTCTAACAATTGTATAACTTTTTTATTTACTATGCCTATCTGCTTTTTCATCGGTTAAACTTTACTCCCTATTAGTATTGTACATTTTGTTTCATACTGCACAAGAAGAATATAACACATATCTTTGGATTTTTCAACCTTTTTTTACTTTTTTTGTCATATTATAAATGGTTACGTTACCTTTTAATAACCTAGAAAATAGAAAGTTGTGCAACTGCCTTATCAAAATAATTATACAACTTAATTTTGATAACCAAAAGAACCGTCCCTTTGCTCCTTATTCAGTTTATATGACCATTTGGGACAGGTCTAAAAAGAACCGTCCCTTTTGGGCATTATTTTTGAATTTAATCGTGCTGTGATGTATAACCGTGTGAACAATGCCTTTGTGACGTACTTGTTAGTTTTGCTTTATGTGAAGAACAATACCACTCACTAGTACTTTTTCCAGTTTTATTACATGTGGTGCATTCCAAATGATTCCTCAAACTATTCCCAGGCATAGAGTATAAACCTCCCGCTACATATCTAGCTCCATCATATATCGAATAATGTACTCCATCTTTACACTTTGGACATTTAACTACTCTATAAATTTCAGTATCGCATGAAGTACATTTTGCCCAGTATACATCACGTACTGTACTACAACTAACACAGCTAGACGTATTACCGTAGTATGTAAAATTTAATGTACCAGAGCAACTTTTCCATTTTAATCCATTGCAAGTACTACAATCTGCATAATCTATTCCACTGCATCCTGTATATCCTGTTCCACTGCAATAAGTTCTTACACTTTGGGTACTACTTGTAGTTGTTAACGTTCCATCACTAGCAGTTACGAAATAGTTATGGCTTGTATACTCACCTAAACCAGTTACAGAAAGAGTGGTTGCTGTTCCGGATTGTGTTGATGCTGATGTACTCTTAAGACTTCCATCAACATATAACTTATAAATCAAACTATCTCCATTTGCATCCGTAGATACAGCTCTTACATTAAATGAATTTGTAGTCTTACTGCTTAAAGTTACTGTAGGTGTGGTTGGTGCAACATTTGCTACTTTCCAATTAGCAGTATACGTCCTATCTCCTGTACTTCCTTTTGGAATTGTAACTGTAGTTGTGGCAGAACTTAATCCTGTTCCTGTCCAACCGGTAAAGTTGTATCCTTCTTTTGTCGGATTATTTAGAGTTATTGTATTACTTTCGACTGTATATGTTGTTGGATTTCCGCTTACTGTTCCTCCGTCTAAGTTATACGTAATTGTATAAGTCGTAGGTGCAACTGGCTGTACACCAGTAAGAACCACACGGAACCCGTCGTTGGAGGACGCAGTGCCACCGGCGTTGTTGAAGAAGAACACACCGGCGTTGGAATTGCTGTTGTAGTGACCGCCACGTAGGAAGACAGAGGTGTTGAAATTAGGAGCGTACGAGTAATCTCTATCCCACGAGGTTTCACTATAACTACCACCTCCACTTGAACTACTGCTACTTGTCTCATATACTGCATCGCCTTTTTTAGATGCACTATATGCAGTACTATATCTATCTACATATTTATCCGCTGCATTTGTTAATGAGCTTATATATGAATTATTTCCTCCAGTATAGTATGCAGCTACATATTCATAAGCTCCACCGGACATATCATATATTCCATATACGTTATGAGTAGTAGAAGCTTTTACGCCATTTGCTGTATTCCATGCGTTTGTTGTACCAGATGCTTTTGTCGCGTCTTGACTTCCTCCGGCATTTCCGGTTATATAACTACTACTATTATTTATATACGGTATTCGTCCTATTGCGTTTGTTAGGTATGCTACTGCTCCCCACTCTACGTTTTTCATTAAATGTGAGTCTGCATTTCTATATGTATTATACGCATAATCGAACATTTTACTTACAGTTATATTTCTCCATGATGCTACGCCCGGTATTGATTTAGCGACTGAGGTACTTGAAGTTGGTACTGAGGTTTCGTTTGTAGTTGAACCCTGGCTTGCTTCGTATTTAGCTACCCATATTCCTTGTAACTCTTCATCCCCAAATGTAAACGCCGGGTGAGCTATATAGCTGTCAGTTGTATCGTCTGTTGTTCCATTACTAAATTTTACTTCTATCTTATTAGTACCGGCTGCGTCTAGGCTATTCCATGAATTTCCGTTGCTATGCTCTCCGCTTGTTATCTTATAGCTATATCTTGGAATCCATACGTATAAACTTCCGTCTGCTGTCTTGGCATTAGCCCATGCGCTATCTCCATTTCCTTCTACTTTTGCTTGGGTTGCTGTTGCTACTGAGTTATAGTTATACTTCCAGTTTGCTACTGTTGTACTTTCCCAGTTAGTTCCGTTCCAATTTACCGGAGTTAAACCATCCGCTAGAACTGGGGAGTTTGCTCCGCTTGTATCTGCGTTTGGTTCGATTATTGCTACTTTCCAATTAGCCGTATACGTTCTATCTCCTGTACTGCCTTTTGGTATTGTTACTGTTGTGCTTGGTGTTGTTCCGTTACTTCCTGTCCAACCTGTAAAGTTATATCCATCCTTTGTAGGATTAACTAGGGTTATCGCATTACTTTCTATTGTATACGTTGTTGGATTTCCGCTTACTGTTCCTCCGTCTAGGTTATACGTAATTGTGTATGTTGTAGGCACCCATTGTGCATATAAAGTTATGTTGCCGCTTGCTGTATAACTTGCTCCATTTGCATACGATGTTCCTGTTCCATCTTGGCTTGTATTCCAACCCGTAAATGTATATCCTTCTCTTGTAAATGTATTAGCTACTAGTGTATTTGTTTCGCCTGTGGCAAACGCCTGATATCTATATGTGGTATCACTCTCCGTTTTGTTTTGCATAAATACGGCTAGTTTTCCTGTATATGGCAATGTTGTAAATTCGGCATCTCCAGAGAGCTTATTTTGGATTATACACATATCATAAATATTTACATTTCCATCTATATTTACATCGGCATTCTTCATTGCACTTTCAGTTAAAGTAATGTTGCCTTTCAAATAAGCCAGTATTTTACTTGAATCATAGTAATCAAACACTCCATCTTCATTTACGTCTCCATACATTCCGTATGTAGCTGTTATCGTATGTGGTGCAGTTACATTTGTAAATGTATATGATGTTCTTACACCAACTGATACTCCGTCTACTAAAACGTCACTTACTAGATATCCTGAATCCGGAGTTATTGTAAACGTTTTTGAACCGTTTTCATCTACTCCAACTGTTCCCGGAGTTATCTTTCCATTTGCAGTTTGAACTACTGTTATAAGATTTCCGGTGTACATTGCCTCAACGGACACATCTTCGTTTGGCATTGTAAACCCGCCATCTTCTACTTCTACGTTTCCTTGGGTTACCTTCCACCACTTTATTCCTTCCGTTAAACTTTTAAAAATAACCCTGCTTCCGGCAGGCCTTGTTGATGTAACTGTTCCTTCCGGCTGAATTATAGTAAGAGTTACAGCCTGAGCTAAAGTTACTACAAATAATATTGAAATTAATAACGCCACAACTTTTTTCATTCTAAATTATCCTCCTTGTATAAATATATCTATTTTTTTCGTTAATTACACAGTTCTAATATATTTATCGGCATTTTTCCTTATTTTCTTAAGACAATTCGTACTTTATTGTTATATTTTCTACTACTTGCATCTCATTATATTAAATTAAATTTTTTATAAAACACAACACCGTTTATATACGAAAAATGTGAAACATTTTTTGAAAAATCATTCAAAAATGTTTCACATTTTAAAATTTACTTCATTATCTCATTTTGTACTTCTAGTATTGCCCTCGCTCCATTTAAGAACTCGTCAAAGTTTTTCTCAACAATTTTCATGTTCATTATTGTTGGCCTTAATTTTATCGCGTCTATGAACAAACAAATTCCATATTTAACATCCAAATAATCACTTATTTTTTTGCCTTGGAATAGTTTTTTCATATCTATAACTCCATCTATATTCTTATATTCCTTATAAATAGCATTATGCTTTTTCATTACTTTGTCCAAGAATTCATCGAATTTATATACTTTATTATTATCTATTCCATAAAGTTTTCCGGCACATTCTAATCCATAAATAGCTTCTCCGCTTAATGTTTTTAACGTGTTACCAAAATCCCTACTTTCAAAGTAATAGTAACTTCCTTGAAGCTTTCCAAAATAACGCATTGTATCTAAATAGCCCATTTCAATATTACGTTTAATTCTCTTTTTGTCGAACTCAAACATTCCGCCTAAATCCTCGCTAGGATAAATAAGTTTTATGTATGCGTCTCTTGTATCTATATTTTGAGTTATGCCAATTCCCTCTATATCTACTGCAATTATGTTTTTATAGCCCTTTTCTATTAACATATTAATAGGAATTACGTCTGCTACCCCACCGTCTATATATTCTTGATTTTTAATTTTTTGCTTTTTGAAAATTGGGAAACAGGCGGACGCTAAAACATAGTCAATGAAATCATCTTTATTTATTTCATTCTTAAATTTCCTCACTACTTCTTTATCTTTCATCGAATATGTTACAAGTCCCATATCTCGTTTTGATGAATAAATCTTATTTATGTTTAAGTTTTTCTGAAGCATTTCTTTTAGAGCCGAATTATCTAAGCCATTGTTTTTTATATATTCTACAATTACATTAAACAAATTTTTTATGTCAAGTAAATCTTTCGTTTCGTCTATTTCTATCTCATCTTTACATACATTAGAGAATTTCATATTTAAATACAATTTTTCTAAATGTTCTATATCATCTTGAGTCATAAAGGCTGCATTTATAGCTCCGATAGAAGTTCCTGACACTGCTTTTACGGGTATTCTTAGCTCCTTTAATGCTTTTATTACTCCGACTTGGTAAGCTCCTTTTGTGCCCCCTCCGCCTAGGGCTACTGCATACTCTAATCTTTGTCTTTTCATACTATCCCTCTTTTACATTAATATAGTAATTATATATTAATATATTTTTTTCTAAAATTAAACTACCTTTCTACATTTTCCCACTATCCATGCAAGAATAGGTACTCCCCAAAATAGTATGACATTTACAGGCACAGCTACAACTCTCGTCCAATACTCTATTTTATACACATTAGTTGTTGAACTTGCTGTAAGTAAAAATATAAATAACATAAACCAAAACGATATTTTTTTGTATGATTTCATCTTAAATAATTTCTGAATTAATGTTAATGATGCAAGGCTAAATAAAGCCACAATTGCAAAATCGCTCGAAATCCAAGTAGAAATTACTAACGATTCAACTCTTTCTATTGATTCCATAATTTTTATACTTTTTAATGTTGAAAAGTACGGAAAAATAAACTGCTCTGTCATTCTATATCCAAAAAGTCCTACTGTTACTGCTATCAATATAATTAAAAGTAGAGCGAAAAAAAGTATAACTTTTACTCCGATTTTTTTTATGCTTTGCTTGTCTGCAATTTTATCTCCTAAAATCGTAACTATGGTTATATAGCACATAAGTGCAAGTACAGGAAAACTTCCTTTTAAGATTGGTAAAGTGTCATAGTATGTCACAGGATAAATATTTTCTAATTTTATATTTGGAAATACAAAAATAAATGCCCCAATAAATACAAATAGCAATATACTAAGTAGTATTTCAGCACTTCTTCCCAGTCCGTCTATTCTTTGGTTAATTACAAAATAAATTAAAATACACATTATTGCTAAAATTGTTGGAAAGTTAGCATTAAATAATATAGCTCCTAATACCCTTTCGCCATACATTCTTAGATATAGTGATGTTAGCGCAATTGTCCATATTAAATAGACAACTGTAAATATGTTGCAAATTATATTTCCGAATGTTTTTTGATATATTTCATACAAACTGCCTTCTTTAGTTTTGTCAAATAAATTTGCCCAAGTATATATAAGTAAAATTGTTAGCAAACTTGCAACAATTGGAGTGAGTAAACTCGCTTGTTTGCTATATATAGATACATAATTGGGTATTACTCTTAAACTTGGAGCTCCAAGTCCTAAGAGTAATAAGCATATTGCTTGTCTTACGCTGATTTTTCCATTAGTTAATTCCACAATATCCTCCTGTTAATCAACAATAGAAAGTAAATTATAACTTCTATTTATTTTAGATTCTACTTCTATTCTAATTGGTACTTCATTAAAAATATTTTCCCAGTTATCTTTTATTTTATTCCATTTATACGGATGTTTCATTTCAAGCATTTTTTTAAATCCTATATAATCTACTTGATAATTTTTTGCTACATTTATGGCACTTTCTATTCTATGCTTTACTTCGTTTTCTACTAATTTTTCAGTTGCACCAAGATTTTCTTTAAATATGTTTTTACCGTTTGAGGATTGCATTATCTCATTCTTTGTTTTAGTTTTTATTACTATTTCTTTTAATTTTTCACCATCAAAATTAAAAGAAACTTTTGTTTTGCTTCCTCCAAAATTTATTCCTAAAATTTCTCCATCTTTTTCAATATATACATTTTGTTTCGGATGATTATTTTTTATAAAATCATATCCGCTTGATGCATCTATATTTAGGTAATCTACCAATTTTGCATCCTTTATTAAGGCATATCCTGCATATTGCATAAATTTTTTGCCTTCATCTTTTGAAGTAGAAAGTATAAATTCTCTCCCACTAGGCTTACCGTTTTCTACAAGTTCTATTGCTTGTACAACTCCGCATTTATCTTCAGATAATAATATATTTATTACGTCTGTTACTTCCGTATTTTTTTCTTCTGTGAGTGTTTGGTCCGCCAAATTAATATTGCTTATTCTAGCTGCCATAGAGAATTCATCGCTAGTTCCTTCTCTCATAAAGTCTCCCGCATTAGTTCCTTTCGAAATAAACACATTGGAATTCAGTCTTATCTCACTAGCTTTACTTATAAAATCTACTGCACGAACTAGGTTTTCTTTGCATATTTCTTCTCCGATAATGATATTTTCTATATGCCCGCCTATAAAAATTTTATCGCTGTAATTTTCTAACCCACTAATGCAGTCATTATATGATTTGCCGGAAGATGTAACTATATTTTCATTCCCTATTTTCGGCTTATCGTCTTCACTCCCTTTTTCGTTTTCGGCTACCATCGATAGATTAACCCCATTATTTATTCCTGAGTCTATTCCTAGTACCTGTATAATTCCAAAATCAGTTATTTCTACACGACTTGGAATTAAACGTCCGCCCCAACCTAGCAAGATAAGAATTATTATAAAAATTGCATAAACTTTAAATTTAGTTGTCACGCTTTTTTCCCTCCAAATCCCTTGGCAACCGTAAAATTGAGTCATTTAATATTCCTTTTCCGTCATTTCCTGCAAGTGGCGATAAATAAGGAACTCCGAATGAATCTAAATTACTTAAATAGTAAAGTGTAACAATAATTGCAAACGCAATTCCAAATAGTCCTGCAAGCGCTGCTGCTACAACCATTAACATTCTAATTAGCCTAGTTGCGTCAGATAATGCCTGATTAGGTATAACAAATCCAGCAATTCCAGTAATCGCAATAATTACAACCACAACCGGTGAAATTAATTTAGCATTAACTGCCGCCTCACCTACAATAAGTCCTCCGATAATAGATAATGTAGCACCTATGTTTTTAGGTAATCTCAGACTCGCCTCTATTAGTAATTCAAATGCAATAAGTAGCCCTATAATCTCAAACACAATTGCAAAAGGTACGCCTTCTTTACTTTGAATTATAGAAATCAACAGTTTAGTCGGTATCATTTCCGGATGAAATGTAGTTATAGCAATATAAAATCCGGGAAGTATAGCGCTAAGTATCGCACATATATATCTTAAAATTCGAATTAAAGATGCTAGTACATAGTTTTCGGAATAATCCTCCGGCGCTTGAAAAAACATAGCTAAAATTCCCGGCACAATATATGCCACAGGTAATCCGTCTATTATTATTCCTATTTTCCCATCTACTAAATTTGCACAAAATTTGTCTACCCTCTCTGTATGCTGAACTTGGGGGAAAATTGAATACCTATTATCGGAAATGCCTACTTCTAGTGTTCTTGCAGAAAGCAAAGAATTAACATTCATATTTTTTATTCGTCTTCTTAGCTCCTCCAAAATCCCCTTGTCTGCAATATCATTAAGATAAACAATATTTACCGGAGTTTGGCTTTCCTTACCGATAGTAAAGCTTTCAAAGCGCAAAAATTGGGACTTCATTTTCTTTCGAATAAGCGCCGTATTAGTCCTTAAACTTTCCACAAAAGCATCCTTTGCACCGTTTAGCACATTCTCGTTTTCCGGCTCAGATATGCTTCTTTGAGGCACTTTCTTTGCATCAAATGAAATCGCTTTTTTTACATTATCAAAAACTACAACTGTCACGCCTTGTAAAATTTTCTTTATTGCATCATTTAAATCGGTTACTTCGTCTTGTGAAAAATGGTATAGAAAGCCTTCCTTGGCTAACTTATATGCTTCTTTCTCGTTTGCGACATTTTCAAACGGTCTTCCGACTGTAAGCGGTCTTAATACGAAGTTATCTATAACATCGCTATCTACTAAACCGTCTATTCCTATTGCAACTATTTTTATTTTTTCATTCCATGTAAAAACCTCTTTTACGGTTATGTCATTACTATCTCCCAAGATTTTCTTTATATTTTCTGATGTAAGGGCCCCTGCTATTTTAGGCCCACTTGGTTCGATTACTTTTTTGTTAATTCTCCATAAATTAAACATATAAATTCATCACTTTCCAATAAACATTTGCGTTAAAATTTTTCCGTACACCGGACTATCCACAACTCCGATTCCGGTAGCTGTAAAACTGTTGCCCAGTATATTAGCCTTATGACCGGATGAATTCATCCATGCGTCAAATGCTTTTTTGGCTGTGGAGTTTCCGGCAATATTCTCTCCGGCAGACCTATAACTTATACCGAAGTTTTTAATCATTTGGAATGGTGTCCCATACGTTGGAGACGTATGAGAAAAATAGTTGTTGTCCACCATATCTTTAGATTTAATTCTCGCTACTCGTAGTAGTTCTTTATCTAACTTTAATTCAGTAAGTCCGGCATTTCTTCTGGCTTCATTTACTAAGTTAAATATATTTTGCTCGTCTGATGTCATTTCTAAGTTACTTACATTTGTTGTTGTATTATTTTGATTATCGCTTGGTGTAGTTGTGGTACTGCTCTTAATTGGTGAAATGTACCATCCGCTTACCATTCCAACGGTATCGTCAGATGCCTGAACAATATACCAGTTTGTAACTTTACCTATTGCTTTTAACTCTGTGCCATACTTTACAGTTTTAACTACTGCATATTTTGTACTTGGACCACATCGCATATTAAGTGATTTTGCATTAACAGTACAACGTGTAAAACCAGGTGCTTTTACTGCTGTTGATGCAAACGACGGAGTTATTAAAATGCACATAAAAAAAGACAATATAATAAAAAGTTTTTTCATCAGCTTTCATCCCTTCAGAATTATACTCTTTATTGTATTATCTCCAATTTTTTTGTTTTTTCCTTATGAAATTTTTGCCATATAAATGGTAAAATTAAGTGACGCACTTTGAAATAAAAATAGACACATAAGATTACAAATGATACAATGTGATT
>CAKSUD010000060.1 GCA_934500865.1 uncultured Clostridia bacterium
AATTACCTTGTATGGCAATAATTAAAAATGATTTCGATGAGTATCGGAAGATGGTAGTTTTTGAATCATTAGATTCACACAGTGAGAAAAAATGGGGCGTAGTCATTTGAGGCTACGCTCCATTTTTCTCTTGTATTTTTGCTTATTTTTTGTTATTATTTAAACGTTAGGGGGAAAATGTTATGAAAAAATTAATTTTGTTATTAGTTTGTTTGGTAATGTCGCTTTCAGTTTCATTTGCAGATGACGCGGACTTTACCATAAAAAATGGAATTTTGATTAAATATACAGGAAAAGATGAAGTGGTAAAAATACCTGAAGGTGTTACTTCCATAGGATATGGAGATATGGGTGCTTATTCATCTGAAACAAATACCGGAATATTTGGAAACGGTTCTAAAATAAAAAGTGTTATATTGCCCGAAAGTTTGGAATACATAGGATGGAACGCATTTAAAAAATGCGATAAACTCGAAGAAATTACAATCAATTCAAATATAAAAAATATTGGATATAATGCTTTTGAAGGTTGCACAAGCTTAAGAAGTATTGATCTAACTAAGGTAAAAGCAATCGGAAGTGCTGCGTTTTATAATTGTTCAAATCTTACTAGTGTAAAAGCTTCGGCGTCTACACTAAAAAGTTCTTGGAATTCATCAGAAAAGATCTTCCAAGGTACAAATATCCGAAGCGTAGAGTTGCTTGGAGAAGCGATAGAAGATTATAGAAACGGAATGTTTTTAAGTGAGCTTATGGACACAGCTTGGGGAAATGCTCAAAGTACAATTTTTATTAATAATTGCTTACTAAAGTATACTACAAATGAAAGCAATGTTATTATTCCTAATAATGTAAAAGTACTTGGACATAATGCAGTAGATACTTGCCCTAATATGAGATATTTAAGTATCCCGAAGAATGTAGTAAGAATTTGTATAGACAAAAATAAATTAACAAATTGCAATTTAATAGTTACCAGATATTCAGCTGCTGAGCAATATGCGATAACAAATAAATTACAATATTCTGTTGTGGGTAGCGTAAGTGATTTCCAAGTAGGAATGAATAATTTTACCAAAAAACAAAACTACTCAACAAATCAATTTAGGGATGTGAAAGCATCAGATTGGTATAGCGTATATGTAAAAAAATGCTATGAATTAGGTTTGGTTAGCGGTAAATCTAATAACTATTTTGGTGCACAAGACAATATAAGCATAGCAGAAGTTATAACTCTAGCCGCGAAGATCAATAGTATATACAACGGTACGGATATTGATTTAACAAGGGCGGATACAGAAAAATGGTATATGCCATATGTACGATATGCGCAAAAGAGTAAAATAGTCTGTGATTTTGATTATTATGGCAGACCGGCTATGAGAAAAGAAATAGTTCAAATTTTGGAAAGTTCATTACCTTCTAAAGAATGGGAAAAGATTAATAATGTAACAAGTATTCCTGATGTAAACTATACGGATAATATTTCTTCTGCTCAAAAGGATAGCATTTTTAATTTTTTTAATGCTGGAATTGTGGCAGGAAATAACGAATACGGCATATTTTATCCCGGATTGCCGGTAATAAGAGCAGAAGTTAGCACAATAGTATCTAAAATTGCAGATAAGTCATTAAGAGCTAAAGTATCGTTAAAGGCAAGTGAAATGGTTGTTGTAAACGGTAATGCAAAAACAAGTGCTGTAAATATCGACAAAAGTAAGGCAATGCCAAAAGATTTAACGATAGATGAAGTAATGAAAATAAATGACAATAAAAAACCAGTATATGAATATAAGTCAAATGGAGAATTGGCATATTTATCCGGAAAGTTTTCGACAACTAAGGTAGAAAATGCCGGTCAAGCAATTGAAGCTTTAAACAGTTTAAGAACATTGCTAAAGATAAAAGACTCAAGAACTGAATTTACATTTGACAGAATGGAAGATTCAACTAACTACAGATTACAAAAAGTAGTTAATGGCAAGGCTGTTTCGGGTTCATATGTAATTTTAGGAGTAAATAAACAGAATTATCCGATTTTTGTATTAAATAAGTAATTTTAAGGTCAATGAACTTTTACGAGTTTGTTGACCTTTTGCTTTTTAAAAACGAAGGATATGGAATTTTATTTAAAACACTTGACAATAATTAGGATATGCTGTATTATTATAAGGGTCAAGTACATATACTTTACTGATATATGACCTAGACGCAAGAAATTTTGAGAGGCGGTGAGCTAATGGTTAAGATAAGATTACAAAGAGTTGGAGCTAAGAAAGCACCTTTCTATAAGATAGTTGTTGCTGATTCAAGATATCCTAGAGATGGAAGAATTGTTGAAGAAATAGGTAATTACGATCCTATGAAGGACCCTGCTGTTATTAACTTAAATGCTGAAAAGGTTAAGACTTGGATTAGTAATGGTGCACAACCTACTGATACAGTAAGAGCTTTAATTAAAAAAGCAGGTATTAACTAATTAAGGAGGAAACCAAAATGAAGGAAATGTTAGAAACAATCGCAAAATATTTGGTTAACAACCCTGATCAAGTAGCAGTTACTGAAGTTGAAGGAGAACAAAGTGTTATCCTTGAATTAAGAGTTGCTCAAGAAGATATGGGAAGAGTAATTGGTAAAGAAGGAAAGATTGCTAAGGCAATCAGAACTCTTGTTAAAGCTAATGCAGCTAAATTAAACAAGAGAGTTAATGTAGAAATTATTGAATAATTTCGAAAGGAATGTTAGACTGTGCAAAAAATGCTTTGTGTTGGTGAAATAGTAAATACACACGGGGTAAGAGGCGAACTTAAGGTTGTTCCTCTGGTAGATGAGCCTAGCGATTTGCTTGAGTTTTCTCATATATTTATTAATAATAAAAAATATGAGATTGAGAATGTTAGATTTCATAAGGACTTTGCTTTAATAAAGCTAAAAGGAATTGATGATATGAACATTGCTGAACAGTTTAAGCAAAAGTTTATGGAGTTACCAAGGGAAGAATTAAAGCCGTTACCTAATGGCAGATATTATGTGTGCGACTTAATTGGCTTAAAGGTTATTGATAAAGAACTTGGAGAGCTTGGCACAATAAATGAAGTCATGGAGACCGTAAGTAACTATATATATGTTGTTGAGTATAAGGGAAAACCACTTTGCATTCCTATAATTGATGGAGTAGTGGAGAAGGTTGACTTAGATACCGGCACAATAAACGTTGTACTTCCTAAAGGACTTATTTAAGCGGAGGGGAAATTGTGAAAAAAATAAGATTTGATATCTTAACATTATTTCCTGAAATGTTCAATTCAATTATGAATGAAAGCATTATCGGAAGGGCTGTGGAAAATGGTTATGTTGAAATTAATCCGGTGAATATACGTGATTATTCAAAAGATAAGCATAATCGTGTAGATGATTATCCATACGGCGGTGGTGCCGGAATGGTTATGCAACCAGGGCCTATATATGATGCGTATAAGAGCGTAGCTAACGATGAAAAAGTTCCTGTTATATATATGTCACCACAAGGAAAACAACTTACACAAGATATTGCACAAAAGTTAGCCTTAAATGATAGAATTGTACTACTTTGCGGACATTATGAAGGCGTTGACGAACGAGTATTGGAAGAAATCGTAACTGATGAAATTTCAATAGGAGATTATGTTTTAACGGGTGGAGAATTACCTGCAATGGTAGTTATAGATACTGTTTCAAGGTTAATACCGGGAGTTTTGGCGGATGATTCGACTAAGGAAGAATCCTTTTCGGATGGAATGCTAGAATACCCTCAATATACACGCCCAATTGAATTTATGGGCAAAAAAGTTCCGGACGTTTTAGTTTCCGGACATCACGCAAATATTGCGAAATGGAGAAAAGAGGAGTCTTATAAGCGAACGCTTAAAAAAAGACCCGATTTACTAAATAAAAGGGGTGAAAATTAATGGATATTATCAAGAATATAACTGAAGAACAAATCAGAACAGATTTGCCACAATTAAACATTGGAGATACAGTTAAAGTATATTTCAAGGTTATTGAAGGAACTCGTGAAAGAGTACAGATGTTTGAAGGTACAATCATTAGCAAGAAGGGTGCTGGTATTTCTGAAACATTTACAGTAAGAAGAATTTCTTACGGAGTAGGTGTTGAGAGAATATTCCCTGTAAACTCTCCTAAGATTGACAAGATTGAAGTTTCTAGAACTGGTAAAGTTAGACGTGCTAAACTTTATTATTTAAGAGATAGAGTTGGTAAGGCTACTAAGGTTAAAGAAAAAATCGAAAACAAGTAGTTTTAGCAAAAGCAGAGCTGTGAAAACTGGATTTTTACAGCTCTTTTTGTTGCTTTAAATACTATATATTGATTTCTGTTTTGCTTTTGCGTTAAAATTATCTTATGAAATGTGAGGTGCTACTATGCTTGAGAATAGACTAAATATAAATAATTTAGCTGAACTTGCTCGGGAAGAAGAACGTATTAGTAAGAAAAAAGCTGTTATGCTATTTGAAAATGGAATTCTTGATAACTTAGAAATCGGAAAGTTTTCTACTTTAAAAGTGATTCATAAGTACCTATTTGAGGATATTTATGACTTTACCGGGGAAATTCGAAATGTTAACATTTCTAAAAATAATTTTCGGTTTGCACCGCTTATGTATTTAGAGGCAGCACTTGACAGCATAGATAAAATGCCACAGTCAAATTTTGATGAAATTATTGAGAAATATATAGAAATGAATGTTGCACATCCGTTTAGAGAGGGAAATGGTAGGAGTACACGTATATGGCTTGACCATATATTAAAAAACGAAATTGGTAAGGTTGTTGATTGGAGCAAAGTAGATAAAGAGGATTACTTACTTGCGATGGAACGTAGTCCTATTAAAGATATTGAAATTAAATATCTTTTATTTAAGGCACTTACTGATGAAATAAATAGTTGTGAAGTATATATGAAAGGTATCGATAACAGCTATTATTACGAAGGATATACTACTTTTAAAACAGAAGAATTATAAAGGAAAAATCAAAGTTTTTTCTTTGTTAAATATTGACTAAACGAGCTTAATAGTATATAGTAAAGTAAGATAAAAACTGTGATGGAAACAGTAGATTAATTTTGAGGGTTAAGCGAGTCGGGAAAAGGTGAAAGCCTGATACTAGTAGAGATTAATTGAAAATCATTCCTGAGTTTCTTTGGTGAAGTAAAGTAGCTAAAGACGTGAGTTCAACGTTATATGAACGCCATATATATGTATGTAGCGAGTGGTTAAACGAATTTATAGTTCGTCTCGGTTTCGAGACGAACTTTTTTGTTTCTTGCACATACGAGTAAGGAGGAAGAAAATGTATAAAAAGGTTAGTACAAGTTTGAATTTTGTTGACAATGAGTTGGCAACAGAAAAATTCTGGAAAGAAAATGAGGTTTTTAAAAAGAGTAATGAGCTAAGAGAAGGATGCCCTTCTTTCACATTCTTTGATGGACCGCCAACAGCTAACGGTAAGCCTCATATCGGACACGTTTTAACACGTGCTATTAAAGACTTAATTCCAAGATACAAGACTATGAAAGGTTATAGTGTACTTAGAAAAGCAGGTTGGGATACACACGGACTACCTGTCGAGCTAGAGGTTGAAAAGTCTTTAGGACTTGATGGAAAGCCACAAATTGAAAAATACGGAATTGAACCTTTTATTAAAAAGTGTAAAGAAAGTGTTTGGAAGTATAAAGGTGAATGGGAGAAAATGAGTGATAGAGTAGG
This sequence comes from uncultured Clostridia bacterium, assembly GCA_934500865.1. GTDB lineage: Bacteria > Bacillota > Clostridia > TANB77 > RGIG9151 > RGIG9151. The sequence continues at coordinate 5,769 of CAKSUD010000060.1, forward strand.
ATATTGGGCTGATATGGAAGACCCATATGTTACTTACCACGATAACTATATTGAGTCTGAATGGTGGGCAATCAAGCAGATTCAAGATAAAGGATTATTGTATAAAGGTCATAAAATTGTGCCTTATTGCCCTAGATGCGGAACATCTTTGTCTAGTCACGAAGTTGCACAAGGGTATAAAGATGTAAAAGAAAAATCTGCTGTTGTAAGATTTAGAGTTCCAAGCCAAGAAAACACATATATTATGGCATGGACAACAACACCTTGGACATTACCTTCTAACGTTGCACTTGCAGTTAACCCTGATGAAACCTATGTTAAAGTAAAGTATCCTAAGTGTGAATGTGGACATAATCATGAAGGTGAATATGCAATTTTGGCGGAAGCCTTAGTTGAAAGTATTTTCGGTGAACCTTGTGAAGTTGTTCAAAAATGGACAGGAAGCGAATTAAAAGGTTTAGAGTATGAACCTTTATACAGCTTTACTAAGTTAAATAAAAAAGCTTACTATGTTGTTGCTGACGGATATGTAACACTAACAGATGGTACTGGTATTGTTCACATTGCACCTGCATTTGGTGAAGATGACGCTAGAGTAGGAAGAGATAACAATTTGCCTTTCTTACAATTAGTAGATGAGCAAGGTAAGTTAACTCCTGAAACAGGAGACTGGGCAGGTACATTTGTAAAAGATGCAGATAAGTTAGTGCTAAAAGACTTGGAAGAAAGAGGCCTTTTGGTTGCTGCACCTGATTATGAACACTCATATCCTTTCTGTTGGAGATGCGATACACCGCTTATCTACTATGCAAGAGAGACTTGGTTCATTAAGATGACTGCCGTTAGAGATAAATTAATTAAGAATAACAGACAAATTAATTGGTTACCTGAAACTATTAAAGAAGGTCGTATGGGCAACTTCCTAGAGAATGTTATTGACTGGGGACTTAGCCGTTCACGTTATTGGGGAACTCCACTTCCTGTTTGGGAATGTGATTGCGGACACTACGAAGTTATCGGAAGTAGAGCAGAGCTAAAAGAAAAAGCTATTGAAGAAGTGCCTGATGATTTGGAGCTTCATAAACCATATATAGATAAGTTCCATCTAAAATGCCCTTGCTGCGGTAAGGAAATGAAGAGAGTAAGCGACGTTTTGGACTGTTGGTTTGATTCGGGTTCTATGCCGTTTGCACAATGGCACTACCCATTTGAAAACAAGGATAAGTTTGAAAGAAACTTCCCGGCACAATTTATAAGTGAGGCTGTTGACCAAACAAGAGGTTGGTTCTATACATTACTTGCTATTTCTACATTGTTGTTTGATACTAATCCGTTTGAAAATTGTATAGTTTTAGGTCTAGTACAAGATAAAGACGGTCAAAAAATGAGTAAACACAAGGGAAATGTTGTTGATGTATGGAGCGTACTAGATAAACAAGGTGCTGATGCTATTCGTTGGTTCTTCTATACAAATAGTGCTCCTTGGTTACCAAACAGATTTTACGAGGAAGCAATTTCAGAATCTCAAAGAAAGTTTATGGGAACTTTATGGAATACTTATGCATTCTATGTTTTATATGCAGATATAGACAAGTTTGACCCAAGTAAGTACACACTTGACTATTCTAAGTTGTCTGAAATGGATAAATGGATTTTGTCTAAGTTAAATACACTTGTAAAGACTGTTGATGAAAACTTATCTAATTACAGAATTACAGAAGCAGGACGTGCTGCTGAGGACTTTGTTGATGAGTTAAGTAACTGGTATGTAAGACGTAGCCGTGAGAGATTTTGGCAAAGTGATATGCCTCAAGACAAGATAAATGCATATATGACATTGTATACAGTTCTATCAACTGTTACCAAGACAATGGCACCATTTATCCCATATATGACTGAGGAAATTTACCAAAATATCGAAAGACCATTCTTTGCAAATTCACCAATAAGTGTTCACTTATGTGATTTCCCTAAGGCAAACACAGAATGGATAAATGAAAAACTTGAAGAAGATATGGAACTTATCTTAAAGATTGTTACAGAGGGAAGAGCTGCCAGAAACGGAGCTAATATTAAGAATCGTCAACCTTTATCTAAGTTATATGTTAAGGCATATAAAGAACTTAGCGGAGAGCATAAGAATATAGTTGAAGAAGAACTTAATGTTAAAGAAGTTGAATTTACTAAGGATATTGATGCCTTTGCAAGTTACAGTATTAAGCCTAACCTAAAAACAGTCGGACCTAAGTACGGTAAGTTATTAAATGCAATAAGAGAAGAACTTTCAAAAGCCAATGGCAGCCAAATTGTAAAAGAATTAAACGCAAACGGCAAAGTTGAGCTTACAATTAATGGAGAAAAGGTTTCTTTTGTTGCTGAAGATTTATTAATTGAAGCTGCTAAGGGCTCTAGATATGCGACAGTTCAAGACGGAGATGTTACTGTCGTATTAGATACAGAGTTAAACGAAGAATTAATTGAAGAAGGATATATTCGTGAACTTGTAAGTAAGATCCAAAACATGAGAAAAGAAGCAGGATTTGAGGTCCAAGATTATATCGATGTATATTACACAGCCGAAGGAAAAATACTTGATGTAATTAAGAGAAATGAAAAAGAAATTGCATCTGAAGTTTTAGGGAAGAGTATTTCAGAAGGCAGTGGAGAAGGATTTAGTAAGGAACTTGATATTAACGGACTTAAAGTTAATGTTACAGTAAATAATAAGTAATACAAAAAAGATATGCCCTAGAAATTAGGACATATCTTTTTTGCTACTTTGTACTATTTTCTAATTCAATAAGCTTGTTTACAGCAATAATTGCATTAGAAATCATTTCATCATCCGGTTCTTTTGTTACGATTTTTTCTTGGCAGAACTTGCCTATGCTATATGCATATTTTAAAATCGGTTTGTGTTCGCCGTCTTTTACAGTAAATATTTCATAAGCAATTGCATAGCATAATGGGATGAAGAAAGTCCAATGGGGAACGAATATGACAAACACTATTATTATAAGGATGCAGAATATAACAAATATACTTCCACACCTTGTGTTGTAGCAAGGTTCGTTTCGTACATTAAATAGCGTAAGTTCATTTCCGTTTTGCAGTGCGTTAATTACTTTATGCTCAGCACCATGGTACATACTTGTTTTACGAGGGTTTCCCCAAACTTTTAGCACAGCAATACTCAATATTACAAAGATGATAGCAAGTACGGGAAATGATATTGAAGCAAGTATGGCTGCAGTTGGAGTTGCTTTAGCAGTGATAATATTAAAAAGTTCAATGATTGTTTGCAAAATCCAAATTAATGCTAAGTACTCGGAACTAAAAAATGTTATAAATCCTCGTATTAAAAAGATATTACATTTTGCACTTTTGGTTGAAATGTTGCTAAGCTTTTTTGAAGTATACTCAATACTTCCGTCTGATTTTTCATTCATTTCTAATTTGTAATGCTTGGAATAAAATGTTATTCCGTCTTTGCGGGATGAAGCGGACGTGATTACACACATAGGTGTTCTCCTTTCAAATACCGAAATCTTAATTGTGATTTCTATTTATATGTTTCAATGACATAAATAGTATACATATAAATAACTTCAAAGTCAATATCCTTAAATATACACACTTTTACAATGAGGTTCATATTATAAAGTGTGAAGGCATTCACAAAATAAAGTAAGGAGTGGATTTTAATGGGATGTGAAGAAATGAAAAGAGAGTGCGATTGTTCTCGTTTTTTCCCGGATAATATAGAGGAATTGCTTTGTAAATTAGTATGTGAACATGTTGTTTTAACTTTCAAAAATGGCGGTAAGGAAAGAGTTAAAATAGAGTGTGTTTCCGGTCATTTACTTGTAGTAAAAGATGAATGTAATTTCAGATTTATAAATATTGACTGCATTTGCAGTGTAGCGGTATCCTGCGACACAATATTAAATGCAATAATTGGTAGTCCTTGTAAATAGGGCAATTTACTATATTAAATAAAAAAATAACTCCGATATTTTGATATCGGAGTTATTTTTACAAACTAACTATTTAATATTTTTGAACCAAATTTCATCTGTTTCAAGACGTCCTTCTGTTTTCTTTAGATATTCCATCTTGTCCTTTTCCTTAGCAGGAATACGATTATTTATCCATTCTGGCAGAGTGTAATTATAAGAGTCAGTTAAAATATTGCTAAAAATTAAGCCTTTTTTTAAAGCTTCAGAAACATTTGGAAGTATAATCTTGTAGTTAACCTTAGAGTTTGTTCCGGACAAAATACCTATATTTACATTTCGCCACATAACTAAAAATATCATATGATCCTCCTCAATAAATAAGTCATTGAGATAAATAACAAAAAATGACATATAATATTTTAACACTTTTCTAAAATTATGTCAACTAGTTTTCGATCAAATCTATTGATAAAGAGTCGGTTTCCAGTAAGCATTTTGTAGTTTTTATATGAAGCATGGCATCAACATTATGTGGTATTCTGCTCTTTATAAAGTTTGGCAACTCTAACGAGATAATAGGAACGTTACTTATAGTATTTAACACAAATCCTTTTTTTCGCGCATCAATTAAATTTTTCGGCTCTACCAAATTAAAAAATAAGTTATCATAGCAGAGGATATTCATTATATTTATATCTTTCCAATTAACTTTTAATGTTTTCATCTATCCATTCCTCCTATATTTTCATTACTTTGTTCCCACTCAGGGTATCCTTTTAGATATAATGCTTCGTCTAGTTCATGTACCTTTTCTTTATATGCATATTTAACTATCATTTTTACTTCTTGTGGAATAGAGGCATGAATTCTTTGCTCTATTTTACTAAAGATATCATTTAGATCTAGTTGGGCACTTTTGCATAAAAATGCAGGCAATTCAGAATGATTTTCTTCATCATCTATATCTATTTCATCCATTATTTCTGCTATTGTGTCAACTGGTGAATATGAGATTGGATCATTTCCGCTAATAACATTAGTAGATAATTTGGCATATGTTTTTATATCATATGGAGTTTGTAGCTGTGAATTTGGAGTGGAAAGCAATAGAGAAATTTCATTATCATATATTCCTAAAGTTATTTCACCTGTTTCCGAATTTGATATAAATGAAATATTGCCAAGATGTCTGTCTTCATTTAATGTTACAGTATCTAAAATGATAATTTTTCTTAAGTCTTCTTTTATTTTTTCTATATCATTAGCTGATTTGCCCTGAAAT
>CAKSUD010000061.1 GCA_934500865.1 uncultured Clostridia bacterium
TGTCAATGTGCATCCTACCAAAACTGAAGTTAGATTTTCAGATGAAAGTTTAGTTTATCGTGCTACATATAATGCAATTCGTTCTACTGTTTTAAATAAAGATTTAATCCCGGAAGATGAGGAAAAGGAGGAAGAAACGCCTAAGGCTAATGTGTCTGAACTATTTTCAGCGTATAAAAAAGTTGAAAGTTATGATACCAGACCTACAAATTCCTTATATAAAAAGCCAATAGTTTCTTATGTGCCTGTAAATAAGCCAAGTAGTCCTATTATACCAAGTCGACCGCTTACTTTTAGAGAAAGCAGCGAAATAGATAAGACTCCCATTAAGGAGAGAAATGAATCTTTATTTACAAGCGAATTGGTAGCACCGACTGTGGTAAAAAATTATAAGATAATTGGAAGTGTATTTTCTACTTTTATTTTGATACAGCAAAATGACGATTTTTATATAATAGATCAGCATGCAGCTCATGAGAGGGTTTTATATGAGAAACTTGTAAAAAAGATACATAATAGTCAGAAGACAAAACAAATGCTAATGGTACCGGAAATTCTTGAAGTTAAAAATAATGAACTTCAAATAATAAAAGATAATATGGATTTGTTCGATAAAGTGGGCTTTGAAATTGAAGAGTTTGGCGGAAATTCAATAAAAATTTCGGCTGTTCCTAGTGAAGTGACCGGAATAGCTATAAAAGAACTATTTTATGATTTAATAGATAGCTTACAAAAGGAAAGTGGTGTAAAAGAGAATGATAAAGTAGAGTATTTTATATTTACGATGGCTTGCAAGGCTGCTGTAAAGGCAAATATGAGTTTAGATCCAAGAGAGATAGAATCGCTAATGGATCAGATGATGAGGTTAGAGAATCCTTTTACTTGTCCGCATGGTAGACCGACTGCTATAAAGATGACAAAGGGAGAATTAGAAAAGAAATTTAAGAGAACGGGATTTTAGTTAAAAAGCATCGAGTTTTTGCTCGGTTCTTTTTGTATGGTACAATTGACTAGTATTGGAAAAAGATGTATAATGGTAAAGACAACTGTGCATTTTATACAAAATTTATTTATTTTGTGGAGGTAACGATGAGCTTTCTCACAGACTATCCCGTATTCGTGAACGGACGGTTTTTTGATAGAGAAGGACGTATAAAAGCCCATGTTGACAAAGATTACTTGGTTAGAGCTGAATACGAAGGAAAAATCGTAGGACGAATAAAAAACGGGAAGCTATATGATGAGACTATGAACTACGTCGGATACTTCAAAGATGGGATTTTGTATAGCTTTGGTGGAAACATAATCGGATATTGCAACGGTTGGAAAATAGACGATGCAAAAGAAAGCGAACCTATTAACTGTACGATTGGATGGATAGCTACAATCGCAGGTCTTGGGTACTTAGTTTTTAAGATTATGAGGATATTTTTATTAATTTGATGTAAAAAGCTGGGCATAAGGCTCAGCTTTTTGCTTTTTCTTAAATAAAAAATGCTTGAATAAATAGACATAATTTGTTAAAATCGTATAAACGCTAAAAAGATGAGGGGGAGAATATATGTTGTATTTTGTAAGGCACGGACAAACAGATTGGAATGTAGCAGAAAAGGTTCAAGGAACTAGTGATATTGAGTTAAATGAAACCGGAATTGCTCAAGCAGAAGAATTAGCAAAAGAACTTAAAGATGTAGATATTGATTTAATAATTTGTTCTCCACTAAAACGAGCTAGAAAAACGGCAGAGATAATTAACAAGAATAAGAATTGTAAGCTCATTGTAGATGAAGATTTTACAGAGCGCCATTTTGGCGAATTCGAGGGGAAGACACGAAAAGAATTTCCTGTTGCGGATTTTTGGAATTATAAAGAAAATTTTAAATATCAAAAGGCAGAATGTATAGGGGACTTTTTTAGTAGAGTGTATAAAGCTTTAGATAGAATAAAAGAAAAGTATCCGGGTAAAAACATACTAGTTGTTTCACATGGTGGTGTTAGCAGACCTGTAAACTGTTATTTTAATGGTATTCCGGAAGATATGCTTTCTCTTAGTATGAAAAATTGCGAAGTTATTAAGTTTGAATTTTAGGAGGCGATAGATATGGGAATAAAAATTACCGAATATAAGGAAGAATATGCTAAACGAGATTAAGGCAAAGAGATTAGTAGTTCCGGCATCTATATTTAGATGTGAATTTTATCATAAATTAGGGTATGAGTATTTGAATGGAGAAAAAGTTTTAAACGAAGAAAAGATGTATATTATGGAGAAGATAATCACAGATATTTAATTGATTAGTCTACATTAGAAATAATGTGATTTGCTAAGGAAGAAAAATTATGTCGTATTTTAATAAAAAACTCACAAGCACGAATGCTTGTGAGAAAAAAGAAAAATCTTTTTATATGCTTGCCTTATTAGCTAACAATACTACTTATTAAAATGATAGCTAAACAGTTTTAGCATTGAGTCATTGAACATTTTTGAAGATTAGTTCCTTTGTTCTAGAAACAAAGGCTCTAAAGTATTCTGCGATTTCTGCTTTTTCACCTTCTTCGGTGAGATAACAGCCATTTTTGTATCTTACAACATACTCGTTGTTAACAAGGTATTCTGCCTTAAAATATTCAAAGATACCATCAGCAGTACATTCTACATCGTAAGTTTGATGTAAATATCTTGCTTGCCAAAAACCATTATGAGTAAGATACTCGTGGTTGTAGTTATCGTGGTCGTGCCATACTTCGATTTTTTCTTCGTTGATTCCGAAAGCCTTTGAATAAATCAAGGAAATAAGTTTGGCGGCTTCCTTAGCTTCTCTGGCTACACCGGCGAGTTCGTTAAGCAGCAGAATTTCGTCAACCTTCATGTTCATGATTTCTTCCATTGTAGTTCCTCCAAAAAAAATTGATGAAGTCATTTAATGTTGCCTTCACTGAGGATATATACAAAAAATGCTTACTATAATTATAACATACTTTACATAAAATGGAAAGTGCGTATATTATGTGGAAAAAGTGCAGATAAATATCTGCATTTTTTGTGGAAAATAATTGTCTTTTATTTTGGAAATAAAAATGCTAAGATAAATATGTAGTAAAGTTTATGGAGGTGTTAAATGAAAAGATTAATAATTTTTATACTTGCGTTACTTTTTATTGTTATTGGTGTTAATAATGGAGATACCAAGCGAACTATGGCTAAAGGAAATATAATATGTTTGGAGTGTGTTGGTATTGGATAGCAAAAGAAGGATTATACAGGTTTTAAGCATTTTTTTATATAATGCAAATATAAAGAATTTCTTTGAAGGGAAAATTCACCAAGGAATTAGTAAAAGCATATGTGTGCCCGGACTAAATTGCTATTCTTGCCCCGGAGCAGTTAGTGGGTGTCCACTTGGCACTTTGCAAAATTCTATTGCAAATCCGGTATTAAAAATTCCTTTTTACATTATAGGTCTTTTGATGCTGTTTGGATTATTACTTGGTAGAGTTATTTGTGGCTTCTTGTGTCCGTTTGGCTTTATACAGGAATTAATGTATAAAATTCCGAGTAAAAAGTTAAAAAAGAGTAAAATAACTTATTATTTATCGTATTTGAAATATGTTATTTTAGGTATATTTGTAGTGGCTATTCCATTGTATTTTATTTTGACTAGTGGAGAAAGTGTACCAGCATTCTGTAAATATATTTGTCCTGCCGGTACTTTGGAGGCGGGAATACCTCTTGTTACTAAAAACGGCTATTTGCAAGAAATAATAGGAAATATATTTTATTGGAAGATAGCAGTTTTAGTGTTAACATTAGTCTCAGTTATCTTTATATTTAGAGCATTTTGTAGATTTATTTGTCCGCTTGGAGCAATATATTCGTTGTTTAGCAAGATTTCATTATTCGGGATTACAGTAAATTATGAAAAATGTACACATTGTAACAAATGCGTAAATAGTTGCTTGATGGATGTAAAGAAAGTTGGGGACCACGAGTGCATACATTGTGGAGAATGTAAAGGGGTATGTAGTGAGGGAGCTATATGCTATAAGTTGAAAGTGGGGGAAAGAAAATGAAAAAATTACTATTAATTTTAGTGATAATGGTTGCTTTTACCGGATGCGTAAAAGAGGAAGTTAAGAATGAGAAAACTATTCAAGCCGATATAGAGAATAAAACCGAAGAACAAGTGGGAGCACTGGAAAATAAAACTGAGCAAAAGGAGAGAGAAGAACCAACTCCTAGTATTAAACCAATAGAAAATGATGAAATAAAAAAGGAAGCACTAGTTAAGCAAGCGGAAACTGAAATAAATAAGGAAGAGACGGCTAAACCAAAAGATGATGAAATAAAGAAAGAAGAAACAAAGACTATTGCGAGCGAAGGTTATGAGATAGGGAATAAGGCAATAGATTTTGAAGTGGAACTTTTAAATGACGGAAAAGTAAAATTGTCGGATTACTATGGAAAGCCTATTTTCTTAAACTTTTGGGCTACTTGGTGTGGGCCTTGTGTGAGGGAGATGCCACATATTCAAGAAGTGAGCGAAGAATATGGAGATAAGGTTGTCATACTGGCGATTAATATAAGTGATTCTAGTGAAGATGTGAAAGCATTTGTGGACAACGCAAAGTATACGTTTAATTTTGGATTAAATGAGAGTGGAAGTCTACTTACCACATATAATTCTTATTCAATTCCATTATCTATTTTTATTGACAAGGACGGAATTATTAAAGAAAGGCGCGTTGGTTCTATGTCGAAAGATACAATGGTTGAGATTATTGAGAAGATTATTCAATAGGAGGAAGAAAGATGATTGAAATTGAGTTTAAAGAAAATTTAGAAGATGATTTTTATAAATTAATCGATGATGAGTTTAATAAATTTGCCTTAAAAAATGATGTGGTATGCAATTATGTGCCATTTAACTTTATTGCAAAAGATGGCGAAAAAGTTATTGGTATAATAACCGGACATTCATATTATCAAGAAGTTCACATTAGCGACCTTATCGTTTTAGAACAGTATAGACATAAACATATAGGCAAGAAACTTGTTGAGGCAGTTGAACATTATTATCAAGGAAAAGGATTTGAAAACATTAATTTAACTACTTATCAATTCCAAGCACCGGAGTTCTATAAAAAGTGTGGATTTGAAGTAGAGTTTTTTAGGGAGAATAAAGCAGAACCGAAGTTGGGTAAATACTTTTTAATTAAAAGACTTTAAGCGCAGTATTAGCGGCGTCTTTTGTCTTTATCACCAAGCAAAGAGAAAAATGCTGGAATTGCGACAAATATAAATAAGAAAACTTTTAATATTTTATCGGCTATTGTATATATAACCTTGAAAAATGTCCCTATTCCATTAAGTATATTATTTATTTTAGTTTGTCTGTTCTCTAGTGCAAGTTGTTCATTTTTTACTTTTTGGTCATTGTTTTCAGCTATAGTTTGGTTTAACGTAGGATAATAAAGATTTACTGCATTTTCGCCTATTAAACAACCATATTTTTTGCCAATATCATTTATTATTGATTGTCTTACTTCATCGGTATATAACAGCTTTTCATTGTCCGTATTTATGTAGTCGTTAAAATGGTTTATTAAAAATTTTTGGGCAAGGTCTTTTGCACGTTCTAATTGAAGTTCTTCTAAATTATTATCCATATTGGCACCTTCTTTCTACAAAAGTATATCGGTTATTTTGAGAGCAAGGATAAGTGTGAATTTATGGAGTGTATAGTATTTTATATGAAAGAGGAAGTTATATGGCAACTACAATAGAGTATAAAGATTTTATTTTGGAGCAGTTAAGCTTATTAGAAGATATTACTTGTAAGCCTATGATGGGAGAATATCTACTTTATTATAAAGGTGTATTATTTGGTGGGATATATGATGATAGACTACTTTTAAAAATTAATGAAGGAAATAAAAAATATCGTATGATAGAGGAATTACCATACGATGGTGCTAAACTTATGTTTTTGGTTGAAGATGTGGACGATAAAGAGATGCTAAGGCAGATTATAGAGGATACTTGCAGTGGAATAAAAAGAAGAAAGGCGTAAGCCTTTCTTCTTTGCATTCTCACCTATTTAAATAGATGGGACAGTTATAGGTTATACCCCATTTGGGATGAACAACCAGTAACCATTGCTGAGGTCTACTTGCGACACCCATATTCTTCATAGAGAAGATAGTGCCACCAGGGAAGCAACCATTGATGAACTTAGTACTTGCTACACCGGGAATAATGCTTGGGGTGTGAAGATGTCCAATCATAAAATAGTCGTACCATTCGTTGCTAAGCCTTAACAGTTCAGTTTCTCTTTGAGCAGACCTATCTACTCCGTAGTAGGGAATTCCTGCCCATCCTCTAATGTCATCGCCGTGGGTGAGGTAGAACTTGTAGCCGAAAATTTCATCGATTTGCCACCAAGAGTCATCCATTTTCCAGGTAATCTGGGGGTACTTAACCATTTCGCGTCTAATGAACTCGTAAACGATTCTATCCCAGTTAACCCAGTGAGGATTTTCGCCCTTTTTACCTACTCTACCGTGGTTGCCACATACCGCAGTAATGTGGATTTTTTGGTAAAGAGAGAGGCATTTTACCAAGAAGTCTTCGATTAGCTGAACCGAGCCCATAGCTTGGTGGAACAGGTCTTTGCAGATGTGCTGTTCTTGACCGGGGAAAATCTGGCTTCCTTCTACAATATCTCCAAGCATATGAATATGCAAGGTGGTGATAGTACTAGATTTCTGGAGAGCACTAGTTACTTCTTGAATTCCGACGAACAGGTTGTCAAAATACTGACAAAGGATTTCCCAGTTAAACTCGTTTAAGCCACCGGTAGATTCTCTAGTGATTAGAGTACCGGCCTGTACGTCAGACAGCTCCAAGACCATGATTTGCTCGTCCTTGTTGCCTTTTGACTCCGGCAGATTGAATTCGATTTCGGGATACGGTCTTTCCTGTAGGGCAGAGACACAACCTTCGATTACAAAGTCTGCAATGGCCATTTTCTTTGCGAGTGTCTTGTCATGTTTTTTCTGTGCTTGTTCTTCTAGTTTGCTTCTTTGCTCCACGATTTCATCGTCGAAGGTCTTAGGAGTGGAAGCTTCCTTAGAAATACTGTTGAGGAACTTCATAATGGTAGTTTTACCACTCTTTTCTCCTTTGAAACACGAAGAAAACTGGGTGTAGACTTGGTCGCATACGTCTTGCTTGGATAAGTTCTGTGCCATGAGTGCCTGAGCGAAATTGCGCCACTTCATAACTTCTTCCTCCTTAAATAAATATGGGGATATGAAAAATTTAATTTGCGAGCTCATTATATAGGAGAATGTAAAATAAGTCAAGAAAACCGCATAAATTTGGAGAATAATCGATGTGCAAGTTGAAAATAGAAATTTATTATGGTATTATTCAAGCAAATGGTAAGTCGAGAGGAAGGAAGTTAAAATGAGAGAACCAGAAAAAGCTGTATTTACAAATATGTGTATGATATATGACAATGATGGTAATGTATTAGTGCAAAATAGAAAAAAGTCATGGTGTGGAATTGCATTTCCGGGTGGTCATGTAGAAAAGTTAGAGTCAATAGTAGACTCTACAATTAGAGAAATAAAAGAAGAAACTGGATTAGATATATGGAATCTAGAACTATGTGGAGTAAAGCAATGGTTTAATGATACTGAGGGAAGAAATGTGTGTTTTCTTTTTAAGACTAATTCATTTAGTGGAGAATTAATTTCGTCAGATGAGGGAGAAAATTTTTGGATAAAGAAAAGTGACATATTGAATTATGATTTGGCAAATAACTTTGACATTATGTATAAAGTGTTTGAAGACGAAAATATAAATGAACATTACCACGGAAAAGATAGTGATATATTGAAATAAGCCAACTCTACTATAAGTAGGTTGTGGATTTATAAAATTCGTTTATAATTTTTACTGGAGGTAGATGAAAATGAACAATTATATAACAGGAAAAATTATAAAAGAATTAAGAGAACGAAAAGGATTAACGCAGTTAGAACTTGCAGACATTATTGGAGTGAGTGATAAGACGGTTAGCAAATGGGAGACCGGAAAAGGTTTGCCGGATATTTCACTTATCGAGCCACTTGCAAAGAATTTAGAGGTGTCTGTGGTTGAACTTATGAATGGAGAATATGTGACAAACCAAAATAGGTCAAGTAACATGTTAAAATCAAATTTCTCTGTATGCCCGATATGCGGAAACATAATTTACACTACCGGTGAAAATGTGAATTCTTGTTGCGGTATAAACTTACCGATTTTAGAAGCTGAATTAGAGAATGAAAAGCATATTATTAAGTGCGAAACGATTGAAAATGAATATTATATTTCCATTGACCACGAAATGGCAAAGGAACACTACATTTCTTTTATTGCATATATTACGAATGATAGATGCGAGATCGTGAAACTATATCCGGAGCAAAACGCAGAGGCTAGATTTTTAAGAAGAGGCAAAGGCATTGTGTACGTGTATTGTAATAAAGATGGATTAATTAAGAAGAGCCTATAACTAAGCTCTTCTTAACTTATTTTCCGGGCATACTTCTACAAATCTACGCATATTGTCGCCATAGATTTCAACTGTGTATGAATTCCCTTCAATGTCAATGATAGTGCCTTCAAGTCCAACGGTGGTTACGAATACCTTATCGCCGATGCTAAATTTAGAATTATCGAAAAATCCCATGAATTATCACTCTCCTGGAGAAAGTGTATAGATTTGGGGGAGATGTGTCAAATTGAGATAACCTATACGGAATACAAAAAGAGGCATTTCCTGCATTAGAATTTATAGGAAAAGCTAAAGAAATCCGATATTATAAATGTAGAGTAGATGAAAATAATAGCTAGGGGAATTATACACTTACTTTTTGCTACATTGTGGTTTGTAGTACTTATACAAACAAAAAACCGTGTAACTAAAGTTACACGGTTTCCCTTGCCCAATATGGGATTAGACCCCCTATTCATATGGCTTTCAGCAATTTTTATCCACCTTAACTATGCCCACTTTTTGCGGAGTATACGGATTATGACTCTTATGTGCTTTTTTCAGCTTTTATGGGGCTGCATTTAAATAGTTTGACGAAAGTTGTTAGTCTATATATAATTGGGGTATAGAGGATGGTGAAATGAATTTGGGTAGTAATAAAAGGCAAAAGAAATTAGCAAGAAAACAAAAAAATAAAAAAGCTGAAAAAATTGAAAAATTAATGGGATGGCTATCTTCAATAGTAATATCATTTATTACAACATTGACATATTTATGTAGAATTTTTTGGTTTAGAGGTATGGCAGATTATTATAATATGGATTCGATCTATATACAAGGCAATTATCCAAATACCGTAACAGATGTTTTGCTTTCTATTGCTGGCTGTATAATTGTTTATGTAGTATTTTATAAAATATATGAATGGTTTGTTAGTAAAAAGGGCTTTGGTATAAAGCTTTTAAAAATAATTGAGGCTGTTTTAGGATTAGCTATGTTAAATTTTATATTAGTTTTATGTTTTTATGATAAGAACATGAATATTTACGCTAAGATACTACTGAGTATTTTTGCTAGTATTATAGAATATATTATATATATGCCATTTGTAATAATTTCATATAATGATATTCATAAAAGAAATCGTAAGCAAATATCTTGGTCATTATATATAATTATATTTGTTATTTGGCTTGTAAGTTTATGTTGCTTAAGTCATAACTTAGCATATGAACAAATGTCAAAACTAAAGCAATACGAAGTTGTTCAAACTGAAATAGAGAACAAGGTTATAGTTGCGAAGTATCAAGATATGTTTTATACATACAATTGTGAAATTAAGGATAGAGAATTAATTATTTATACAGATGAAAGTGAAATGCTTGACATGAGGAATACCAAGGTTAAGAAAATTGATTTTGATAAAGTAACTGTAAAATAGTAATAAAGACCAATCGTTTCTGAAGTGAACCCAAATTGTGAAGTGAACCCAAATTGTTAGACAAAATTTGTTTAATAAGGAGGGTTCATTTTTATGGAATGAATTCTATAATATCTTCAATTTTGCAGTGTAAAGTACCACATAATTTAGCTAAAGTATCTGTATCTAATCTAGTGGCATTGCTCCTGCAACAACTTAATAAAGTATTATAACGTATACCACTATTTCTTACTAAGCTACTTCTGCTAATATTTTTTCCCTTAAGTAATCATCCAGTTTAATTATAATTTTTCCTATAGTTAACACTCATTTTTAATATAGTTTAAAGAATTACGGCTTGACAGACACGACAAGTCGTAGTAGCTTAAACTAAAGGGGGGGACAATATGGAAAAATGGAGATGTTGAGAAGTGAACTAAATCAGCTTATTATAAATAATACGAGTCACAAAGAAATTTTTAAAAATCACAAGAATTAGCTGAATGCTTGAATAAAAAAATAATCCTCATGGCAAGAGGGCTATTTTTTATAAATCTAGTGGGATAATTAAAAACAAAAAGTGGGGTAGTTAGTGGGGGAATTAGATTTACTTTTTGATATTTTTTAGTTTTTTATAATTTTAGGGCAAAATAAAAAACAAGAATATAACTACATTATATGACAAAAAAAGAAAAAGACTAATCAAAAGATTAGTCTTTTTTATGGTCGAGGTGACAGGGATCGAACCTGCGGCCCCATGGTCCCAAACCACGTGCGCTACCAGCTGCGCTACACCTCGA
>CAKSUD010000062.1 GCA_934500865.1 uncultured Clostridia bacterium
CCGTATGATGCGAGTATGTCTTGACATTCTTTCATTGTTGCTCCTATACTGTGTAGTTGGCGTCCTTCTATTACTAGCATTAATATACTTCCGTCTAATGTTTGACCTATTGCAGTTCTTGGGTGGAGTCCGTAACCTCCGTTTCCTTCTTTTATTCTGTTTTGGCTATTTACAATTAGCTTATAGAATGGTTCTACTGCGTCTCGTAAGTTTAGATTTTTTATTTCTTGTTTTGTGAATGTTCCTATTATTAAGTTATTGTCTGTGTCTAAACCTACTATATCATATTCGTCTTGTTCGGGTAGATAAATTATTTTTCCTTCTGAGATTAATATTCCTACCGGGTATGCTGCTTTGCCGTGTCCGCCTTCGTCTACGAATCCGCTTCCGTTTATTCCTGCGACTGCGTCATAATTATCTATGATTTCTTCTAAGAATTGCCCTTTTGTTCCTAATGTTTCGCTTATTCCTACGATTACTTGTTCCGGATTACTTATTTTTATTAGTTTTCCTTTGTAGGTTGAACCAGAGATATTGAATGTTTGGATTTTATTTACTTTGTTTTCGTATTTATCTATCTTTATTGTGTTTTGAGTGAAGTCCGGTGCGACTTCTTTTTGCATTACTTCGTTTATTGTGTCTTCTGAGAAGAACAGTGTTGCTAACCATTGATGTGTGTATGTTGTCATTGCTGTTCCTATGTAAAGGTCACGTACTTGCCTGAATGGTTTTATTGGTATGTAGAATATGCTAATTGCTGTGAGCAGGCAAACTACGAATAGTGCTGTTAGTATTGAAAAGAGGTATAGTCCAAATGAGTGTGTCATTTTTTCTCTTTTTTTCTTTTTCATTTCCGGTGATAGTTTTTGTTTTGGGTTAGTGAATTCGGTAAATATTTGGTATGCTATTAAATTTGATAAATAAAAGTCGTCCACCGGATAGCGTTCATAACCGTCGTTTATTATTGTTTTTGTTCTTATTATGTCTTTTGATGTGTCTAGCCCGTCAGCCTGGCATTTTTTCTCTATTTTTAAAATACAACGATAAAGCTTACGCCAAGTGCAGTTGTCAAGCAAGAATTGGATGTCTCTTGCATGCCAATAGTAATCACCTGTATAAGCTTCTATTTTTGTTTTATCTAAACCATTTTCAAAGTCATTAATTGTGTTTGACATGTTAATACCTCTAAAAATTTTTTTGTGTATACTACTAATATAATATCGTTAAATTATATGCTTTTCTATATACTTTTTGAATAAAATAATTAAAACTGGAGTAATATTTAAAAGGTTTTGATGTTTTGATGTTGAATTAATACGGTAGTTAGTATATAATCTGCTTTGTTAGTGGTTATCGTGAGATGGGAGGAAGAAAATTGTTTGGTTTTGGACAAGATATTGGAATAGATTTAGGAACAGCTACAGTACTTATTTATGTTAAAGGCAAGGGAATTGTACTTCGTGAGCCTTCTGTTGTTGCGATTGATAAGAATTCTAATGCGGTTATGGCGGTTGGAGAAGATGCTAGGCTTATGCTTGGGAGAACTCCGGGGAATATTGTTGCGATAAGACCGCTTAGAGATGGTGTTATTTCTGATTATGGTGTTACTGAGAGAATGCTTAGATATTTTATAAATAAAGTGTGCGGTACTAGAATTTTTAGACCTAGACTTGTAATTTGTGTGCCGTCTGAGGTTACTGAGGTTGAGAAGAAGGCTGTTATTGATGCTGCTATGCAGGCTGGGGCTAGAAAGGTTCAATTGATTGAGGAGCCTATTGCTGCTGCTATTGGTGCGGGTATTGATATTTCTAAGGCTTGCGGTACTATGGTTGTTGATATTGGTGGCGGTACTACTGATATTGCTGTTATTGCACTTGGTGGGAATGTTATTAGTACTTCGCTTAAGGTTGCTGGTGATAAGTTTGATGAGGCAATTATTAGGTTTATGAGAAAGAAATATAATGTTATGATTGGTGAGAGAACGGCTGAGGAGATGAAGATTAATATCGGATGCGTTTTCCCTAAGGTTCAGGATAATTCTATGGAGGTTAGAGGTAGAAATTTGCTTTCCGGATTACCTATAACTGTTGAGATTAATTCGTCTGAGATGTTAGAGGCTCTTGAAGAACCTGCTACTATGATTGTTGATGCTGTGCATAGTGTTTTGGAGAATACACCTCCGGAGCTTTCTGCGGATATAAGCGACAAAGGAATTTTGATGACTGGTGGCGGATGTTTAGTAGATGGACTTGATAAGCTTATTTCTAGTAAGACCGGTATTAATGTGTACATTGCCGATGACGCGGTTTCGTGTGTTGCGTTTGGTACTGGTAAGATTTTAGATAATTTGGATGTTTTGACTAAGCTTACTCCGCCTGAGAGAAAGTTAGAATTATAAAACTAAAGTTTTTTTATATATAACCGATAAACAAAAGAGAAGGATGTGTATAACTTATGATTAGAGGTATTTACACTTCGGGATTAGGTATGACAAGAGAGACTAAGCGTCTTGATATTGTTTCTAATAATTTAGCGAATGCCAGCACTACGGGTTTTAAATCTGATGGTGCTATTTGTGGTACTTTCAAAAAGGCGTTAAATGATGTTATGGTGTCTGGAAGCAGAATTGATGTTGCTAATTATACTCCGGATATTGTGAATACATATACTAAGTTTACTCAAGGTAGTTTACGTAGTACTGGTAATTCTACTGATTTGGCTATTAGCAATGATGATAATGCGTTTTTTACTGTTGAGGATAAGAGTGGTAATCAGTTATATACGCGTGATGGTGCTTTTTTGGTTGATAAGGATAATTATCTTGTGACGGCGCAGGGGTATAAGGTGTTAGGTACTGATGGAGAATATATTAATATAAATACTAATGAGTTTGGAATTTCGGTTTCCGGTCAGATTAGTAGCAATAATGGTGAAATAATTGGAAATTTGCTTATTTCTTCTTTTGATAATCCGGAGACGTTAAATAAGATTGGTGATAATATGCTAGAGGCTTCGCCTGATTCGGTGAGTCGTGCTTTTGATGGTGAGATACAACAGGGATATTTAGAGATGTCGAATGTTAATACTGTTAACGAGATGGTTAATATGATTGCGATATCTAGGGCTTATGAGGCGAATCAGAAGGTTTTACAGTCACAAGATGAAATGCTTGGCAAGGCTGTTAGTGATGTGGGAAGAGTATAGTTTTAGGATGTTTTAAGAGGGAGGATGTTTAATTATGATGCGTGCTTTATGGACGGCTGCTACCGGTATGACCGGACAGCAAACTAATGTTGATGTTATTGCTAATAACTTATCTAATGTTAATACTACCGCTTATAAAAAGTCTAGAGTTGAGTTTAAGGATTTGGTTTATGATAACAGAAACAGGGCGTATAATCTAAAGCAAAAGGATACTCCTGTTGATTTACAGGTTGGTCTTGGTGCTAAACCTGCTGCTACGTTAAAAGATTTTACTGACGGTACGTATACGATGACTGAGAAACTTACGGATTTTGCTATTACTGGTGCTGGATTTTTTGCTTTGAAGAATCCTCAAGATGAGATTGTTTATACGAGAGATGGTAATTTTTCTTTTTCTCCTACTGATGATGGTCAAATGCTTGTTAATTCACAAGGTTTTCCTGTTTTAGATGCTGAGGGTAATTCTATTGTTTTGGAGATTGATGACCTTAACAATTTTGTTGTTCAGTCTGATGGAAAGATTTTTATGAAAGATGAAGAAAATATTATGAATGATACGGGCATTGAGATTGGGGTTGTTAGGTTTAAGAATCCTGCAGGATTACTTAGCATAGGTTCTAACAACTACAAGCCTACTGATAATTCGGGCGAGGCTACTTGGGAGAATGCTTTTGAGGATGGAGAAACAAGAAGTTCTATTATGCAAAGCCAGTTAGAAGGGGCTAATGTTGAACTTGTTGAGGAAATGGTTAATTTGATTGTTGCTCAAAGAGCATATGAAATTAATTCTAAGACTGTTAATGCTGCTGATGAAATGTTACAACAGGCTAATAATTTGAAGAGATAGTTTAGGGGGATGATTATATGGAAATTGGGAATATAACTCCATATATACCGACTCAAGATAATACGTCGAAGTTAAGTGGAAAGCTTACTAGTGCATATACTGATAAGGATGATGCTAAGCTTAAGGAGACTTGCCAGGAATTTGAGTCTTTGTTTATTAATATGATGATGAAGGAAATGAGAAAGACTGTTCCTGAGAGTGAACTTTTGTCTAGTTCTTTTGCGACGGATACTTATCAAGAGATGTTTGATGAGGAGATAAGTAAGGCGGCATCTAAGGGGAATGGCATAGGAATTGCGGATGCAATGTACAGACAGATTTCTGCTAAACTTAAGAATACATATAAGGTTGCTGATGAGGAAACTAAAGTTGAAGAGTAAGGAGTGGATTTAATGGACGATTATAAAAACAATAAGACTCGTAGAGTGTTTGGGCGTACTGAGAAGGTTATTTGCAAGTTGTACATATCTAAAGGTGCTGAAAAATGGACTGAGGTTTATCCGGTGAATATTTCTGCGGGTGGTACTAAGTTTATTTCTAGAAATGTTGTTTTGGATGTTGGAGATGAGATTTTTATTAGAATAGATTTGCTTAGTGGACTTTCTGAGTTTGTGTTTAAGACTAGGGCTAAAATTGGTAGAAAAGATAATGATGAGACATATGCGGTTGAGTTTGTTGAGATGAGCAAGACTAACCAAATTATGCTTGACGAAATCATTAATTCTAATGACAAGAGATTTTCGTAGAATTATTGACAAGATTTGTAAAATGTGGTATTCTAAATATGGAGAAACGAGTATGTTTCTACATGGAACAATTCGGTAGTACTCATACAAAAAAATACCAGAGGGTTAGCTCTGGTATTTTTCTATCTCAATTAAGATGTTTGCAAAATGAGATAGATAAGTATTAATATAAGTAACAACTCCGTTGTACTCATACATTCACCTCCTTTCAGAGGAGATGAATAAAATATAACATATTATTCCATAAATTACAATATAAAACTGTATATTTTTGGAATTTATTTTCCTTGACAAGATTTTCTTTTTGTAGTACAATTAATTCATGAAATGTTTTCCTAAACATTGAAGAGGAGAGTAGAATTACATTTTTTATTCAGAGAGAGGGTACATTAGCTGAAAGTATCTTTATAAAAAAGTTTTTTGAAGACCACCTTGGAGTTTGGGCGTTTACTGCGTTAAGGTAATAATTGAGAATAAAATAGGGTGGAACCACGTGAGGCACGACACGTCCCTATGCTATATGCATAGAGCATGTCGTGCTTAGTTTTTTAAAAGGAGTGGTTCAAATGGTAAAGGTTTTATTAAAGGGTGGCGTAGAAAAGGAATTTAATGATGGAATTTCTATTTTAGAAATCGCCCAAAGTATTAGCGAGGGACTAGCTAGAAATGCTATGGCCGGGGAGGTTAATGGGAAGGTTCATGATTTGAGATTTGAAATTAAGGAAGATTGTGAACTTAATATTCTTACTTTTGAGGAATTAAATGGGAAAAAAGCTTATTGGCATACTACTTCTCATATTATGGCTCAGGCTGTTAAGAGGTTGTTCCCTAGCGTTAAGTTTGCTATTGGTCCTGCGATAGATAATGGATTCTATTATGATTTTGATGTTGAGAAGCCTTTTTCTGAAGAAGATTTGGCTAAAATTGAAGAGGAAATGAAAAAGATTATTAAGGAAGATATTAAGATCGAAAGATTTTTACTTCCTCGTGATAAGGCACTAGAGTTAATGAAGGATGAACCTTATAAGGTTGAACTTATTAATGATTTGCCTGAGGGAGAGGAGATTTCTTTCTATAAACAAGGAGATTTTACTGATTTATGTGCCGGTCCTCATTTGATGTCTACTGGAAAGATTAAGGCTATTAAGCTTTTATCTTCATCGGGTGCTTATTGGAGAGGAAATGAAAAGAATAAGATGCTTCAAAGAATTTATGGTATTTCTTATCCTAAGAGCAGTGAACTTGAAGAATACTTGAATTTAATTGA
This sequence comes from uncultured Clostridia bacterium, assembly GCA_934500865.1. Taxonomy (GTDB): domain Bacteria; phylum Bacillota; class Clostridia; order TANB77; family RGIG9151; genus RGIG9151. The sequence continues at coordinate 6,065 of CAKSUD010000062.1, forward strand.
AGAGGCTAAGAAGAGAGACCACAGAAAACTTGGTAAGGAGCTTGATTTATTTTTCTTTGATGAAACTGCTCCCGGTATGGCTTATTGGCTTCCAAAAGGATTTACAATGCTTAATACATTGATTGAATTCTGGAGAAAAGAGCATAAGGCTAGAGGCTACCAAGAGTTTTCCGGTCCACAATTAAATAGCAGTGTGTTATGGAAGATTTCAGGACATTGGGACCACTATAAGGAAGATATGTTTGTTCTAGAGGATGCTGATGGTAAGGAGCAGGCTCTAAAGCCTATGAATTGTCCAAACTCTATAAAGATTTATCAAAATAAGCAAAGAAGTTACAAGGATTTGCCACTTCGATTTAATGATGTTGATGTTATTCACAGAAACGAAAAATCAGGTCAATTAAACGGATTATTTAGAGTTAGAATGTTTAGACAAGATGATTCACACAATTATATTACTGATGAACAAATTGGTAGTGAAATTAAGGATATTGTTGAGATTGCAAGTAAGTTTTATGGTATTTTTGGTTTAGAGTATCAATTGACTTTATCAACAAGACCTGATGATTTTATGGGTGAAATTGAGACTTGGAACAGGGCTGAGGCTGATTTAAAGAAGGTCCTAAATGAAATTTGTGGAGAAAACAATTACAGAATTAATGAGGGCGATGGTGCGTTCTATGGTCCTAAGATTGATATTAAGATGAAGGACTGTTTAGGTCGTGAGTGGCAAATGGGAACAATTCAACTTGATTTCCAACTTCCTCAAAGATTTGAACTTTACTATATTGATAAAAATGGCGAAAAGAAAACTCCTATTATGGTTCATAGAGCTATTTTTGGTTCGTTTGAAAGATTTATAGGAATTATAACAGAACATTTTGCTGGTGCATTCCCTACTTGGCTTGCTCCTGTACAGGTTAAAATTATTCCTATTGCAGAGGCTCATCATGAATATGCTAATGAAGTAAAGCAAATACTAGAAGAAAAGGGAATAAGAGTTGAAGTTGATGACAGAAATGAAAAGATGGGATACAAGATTAGAGAAGCACAAACAGAGAAAATTCCATATATGTTCGTTATCGGTGAAAAGGAAATGGAGTCGAGAACTATTTCTGTAAGACGTAGAAAAGTTGGAGACATGGGAACTAAGTCGTTAGAAGAGGCTGTTTGCCAAGTTATGAAGGAAATTGAAGATAAGAGTAGAGATTAGTGACCAAAAGGGACGGTTCTTTTTGGTCAAAGAAAATATGACAGGGAATTCAGTTATAATGCTAGATTTGTAGTTTGAATGAAATAGACCTGTCCCTTTTGGATAAGGTATGATATGTTGACCAAAGGGGACAGGTCTAAATATATGTGTGGCGGAATAGCGCATTATTAGTGCGATTTGTGGTTTGCTTTTGCTGACCAAAAAGAACCGTCCCTTTTGGTCAAGGAGGGGTTGTATGTTTGATATTAAGGCTGAGTTGAAGAAATTACCGCGTGAACCTGGTGTTTATATTATGCATGGTGAGGATGATGGCATTTTATATATTGGCAAGGCTATTAGCCTTAAGAATAGGGTTAGCCAGTATTTTCAAAAGACTAATAAGTCGCCTCGTATTGAGAAGATGGTTTCTAAGATAAGGCGTTTTGAGTACATTATTACTGATAATGAGGTTGAGGCGCTTATTTTGGAGTGCAATTTGATTAAAAAGCATAGACCTCCTTATAATGTAATGCTTAAGGATGATAAGACATATCCATATATAAAGGTTACTTTAAATGAGACTTTTCCGAGGGTTTTTATTACTAGAAGGTATGTTGATGATGGCTCTAAGTATTACGGCCCGTATACTGATGTTTATGCTGTTAATGAAATGCTTGATTTTGTGAAGGGTATTTTTCCACTAAAGCGTTGTAAAACTGAGTTTAAAGAGGGGTCTTTGAAGAACAGACCATGTCTAAATTTTCATATTAAGAAGTGTCTTGCACCTTGTAGGGGAGATATTAGTATAAATGAATACAGAAGTATGATTGATAAGGTTTGTAATTTCTTGGATGGTAATTTTGCGGATATCGTAAAGGAGCTTACTAGGGAAATGAATGAGGCGTCGGAGAAAATGGAGTATGAAAAAGCAGCGAGTCTTAGGGATAAGATTTTTGCTATTAACAAGGCGTCTGAGAAGCAAAAGATGAATAGCTTAAGTGATGATGATACTGATGTTATTGGTATTAACAAGATTGGAAATGTGGCAAATATTGAGGTGTTTACTGTAAGAAATGGAAAGCTTCTTGGACGTGAGAAGTATCATTTTGATGACGTTTCTGAGGTTTGTGAGAGCGAAATTGTTGAGAATTTTATTAAGCAATTCTATAATTTGAGGTTTCATATACCTAAGAGTATATTAACTAGGAATGAGCTTGAGGATAGGGAGTTTATTGAGAAGTGGCTTTCTGAGAAGAGAAAGAGTAAGGTTTCTATTGTTATTCCTAAGAAGGGTGAGAGAGATAAATTACTTGTTATGGCCGAGAAGAATGCACATGAATCTTTTAAGGCAGAGGACAAGGTTATTAATCCGTCAGGGCTTTTGGCTAAGTTACTTGGAATAGAGAAGATTGAAAAGATTGAAGCTTATGATATTTCTAATATTGGTAATGATGATATTGTTGGCGGAATGGTTACGTTTATTAATAACAAACCGGCAAATAAGCTATATAGAAAGTTTAAGATAAAGACGGTTGATTCGCAAGATGATATTAGATGTACGTATGAAGTTATTTTTAGAAGAATGAATAATGTGACGTCTAAGGATGAGGCTTTTTCTGTTCTGCCCGATCTTATTTTAGCTGATGGTGGCGTAGGGCAAGTTGGAGCTATTAATAGGGCGATTAGTGACGCGGGTTATTATGTGCCTGTTGTTGGTATGGTTAAGAATTCAAAACACCAAACTAAGGCATTGCTTGTTAATGGTAAGAACATTCAGCTTTCTAAGTATCCGGAAATATACAAGTTTATCTATGAAATTCAAGAGGAAGTTCATAGAGTTGCGATTGGGTATAATAAGATTCTTAGGAGCAAGCGTCTTACAAAGTCGGCATTGGATGATGTTATTGGTATTGGGGATGTTAAAAAGAAGGCATTACTTACGAAGTTTAAGAGTGTTGAGGCTATTAAGAATGCAAGTGTTGAGGAGTTATGCAAAGTACCTGGAATTACGGAGGAGATTGCAAGAAGATTAAAGGATATTGAATTGTAAGAATTTAAAATATATAATGATTTTGGTGATTAGAGAATGAAGAAGATTATTTCTTTTATTGTGGCATTTTTGCTTTGCACTGTGTCTTTTGCTGAGCTAAAGATTCCTAAACCGACTGACGAGTTTTTTGTTAATGATTTTGCTAATGTTATAAGTGAAAGTGACGAAAAGTCTATTTTGAGTAGGGCGAAAGCTTTATACGAAAAGTCTGGAAACAGCACACAGGTTGTGGTGGTGACAGTTAAGTCGTTAGATGGATATTCTATTGAGGAATATGCTAATGAATTATTTAATGAGTGGGAAATTGGTAGTAAGGATAAAAATGACGGTGTATTGATACTACTTTCTGTTGATGATAGAAAAAGCAGAATTGAGATTGGGTACGGTCTGGAAGGAGTTTTGACTGATGGAAAAACCGGTCGTATTCAAGATGAATATATGATTCCGTATTATAAAAATGATAATTTCTCCGGTGGATTGGTTAGTGGGGTTAATACGGTTTGTGGCGTTATTGATGGTGAGTTAGAGATTGATGAAAATGTAGATACTGAAAATAGTGCCGGAAAAATGTCGATAGTGGTATTGGTAATTGGAGGAATTATAAGCTATTTTGTTTCGAATTTTGTGCCGTTTGGTAGGATTATGTGTACTGGAGTTATGGTTACTTCTTTTATAATTGGTGCGGCTTTTGAAATAGATTTATTGCTTTCAATTGCGTTTGCAGTATTTTTTGGAATGATAGCTGGATTTGGAGGATATATAGGAACATCCGGCGGAGGTTTCTCGGGTGGAGGCGGTTTCTCCGGCGGAGGTGGACGTTCTGGTGGTGGCGGTAGCAGTAGAAGTTTTTAATATAAATTTAAGGAGGAAGTAAAATGAAAAATGGTAGTATTGTATTGATTGTAATTTTGGCTGTTGTAGTTTTAGGTGCAGTTTGGTTTGGTGCAACTTACAATTCAGTTGTTGCTCTTGGTGAAAATGTTGATGCTAAGTGGGCTCAAATTGAGAACCAACTTCAAAGAAGATATGATTTGGTTCCTGATTTGGTTAAGGTTGCTAATAAGTATGCTGCTCACGAGAAGGATACAATTGAAGCTGTTGTAAATGCAAGGGCAAAGCTAAGTGGAGCTAGTACAGTAGAGGATGAAATTGCTGCTAGTAAGGAATTAGAGGGCGCTTTATCTAGATTACTTGTTGTTGTGGAGAATTATCCAACACTTAAGGCTGATGCTACATATATTTCATTAATGGATGAAATGTCAGGTACAGAAAACAGAATTGCAGTTGCTAGAAAGGATTATAATGAGTCTGTAAAGGAATATAATGTTAAGATTAAGACATTCCCAACTGTGTTAATTAGAGGAATGATTGGTGCAGAGGAAAAGACTTTCTTTGAAGTCGAAAGCAATGTTATGGCAAAGCCTGAGTATGATTTGTAATTGAAAATTAAGT
>CAKSUD010000063.1 GCA_934500865.1 uncultured Clostridia bacterium
AATAATAATAAAAACACTAGTAATTCAAAACTAAAGATAATTCCTTTAGGTGGATTACACGAAGTCGGAAAGAATATGACTGTTTTCGAATATGAAAATGATATGTTTATATTAGATTGCGGACTAGCTTTCCCGGAAGAAGATATGCTTGGTATAGATTTAGTAATACCAGATATAACTTATTTAAGAAGAAATGCAGATAAGATAAGAGGAATAGTGATAACTCATGGACATGAAGATCACATTGGTGCTTTGCCGTATGTATTAAAGGAATTGAATTTACCTATTTACGCTACAAAGCTTACATTAGGACTAATTGAAACTAAACTTGAGGAACACGGACTTCTTAAAACTACTAAAATGTTTTGCGTAAAGCAAGGTCAAAGAGTAAAATTAGGATGTTTTGAGGTTGAATTTATAAGAACTAATCATAGTATTCCTGATTCTGTGGCATTAGCCATTAATACTCCTGCCGGAATGGTAGTTCATACCGGTGACTTTAAAGTTGACTATACTCCTATTGATGGTGGAATAATTGATTTAGCTAAGTTTGGTATCTTGGGTAAAAAAGGTGTACTAGCTCTTATGGCTGATAGTACAAATGCTGAAAGACCTGGATTTACTATGTCAGAAAGTACTATTGGAGAAGTATTTGACGAATTGTTTGATACCGACCAAAGAATTATAGTCGCTACTTTTGCGTCTAACATCCACAGAATACAGCAAGTTATAAATTCAGCAATTAAAACAAAACGTAAAGTTGCGATTTGCGGAAGAAGTATGATTAATGTTATAACTGTTGCCCATAAGCTAGGTTATATAAAGATGTTAAATAATACATTAATCGATATTGATGATATAAATAAGTATTCTCCTCAACAAATATGTATAATTACAACAGGAAGTCAAGGAGAACCTATGGCTGCATTATCTAGAATGGCGAATGCAGAACATAAGAAAGTTGAAATTTATCCGGGAGATAGAGTTATAATTTCTGCATCTCCTATCCCTGGAAATGAAAAATATGTTTCTAAGTTGATTGATGACTTATTTAAACAAGGTGCGGATGTTATATATCATAGCATCGCTGATACTCACGTTTCAGGACATGCTTGTCAAGAAGAATTAAAGCTTATGCAAGCTTTAGTAAAACCTAAATACTTTATTCCTGTTCATGGAGAGTATAAACATTTAAGACAGCATGCAAAACTTGCTGAAAGTATGGGACTTAATGCTTCTAATATATTTATATTAAGTAATGGTAAAGTACTTGAACTAGATAAGGAAAGTGCTAGAGTTACCGGTGTTGTACCTTCAGGAAGAGTTTTAGTTGATGGACTTGGTGTTGGTGATGTTGGGTCTGTTGTTCTTCGTGATAGACAGCATTTATCCCAAGATGGACTTATTGTGGTTGTTTTAACATTGGATCACGAAACCGGTGCTGTTGTTGCCGGACCGGACATTATTTCAAGAGGATTTATTTATATGAAAGAATCAGAAGTATTGATTGAAGAAATAAAAGTAATCTTGAAAAAGCAAATGCAAGAATTTGAAGAAAATGGTGTTAAGGACTGGTCTACAATAAAGGCTGGTGTTAAAGATACATTAAAAGAATTCTTATTTGAAAAAACTAAGAGAAAACCAATGATTTTGCCAGTAGTTATGGAAGTATAATATAGAAAGTGAGTGTTATTTATGACTAATAAAGAACTAGCCGATGTTTTATTTCCGGATGTAACAAAAACTCCGGAATATTATGAAGAAATGTACCCTGATAGAAACCTTCCGGAAGGTGCTGTTGTAACTCGTTTTGCGCCAAGTCCAACAGGATTTGTGCATATTGGCGGATTATACGCATCATTGATTGCTGAGAGAACTGCTCATCAATCTGGTGGAGTATTCTTTTTAAGAATTGAAGATACTGATAAAAAACGTGAAGTTGAAAATGGAGCAGCACAAATTATTAGTTGTTTAAAAGATTTTGATGTTAATTTTGATGAAGGTGCTATTGGTGAAAATGGTGCGGATGTCGGGAATTATGGAACATATACCCAAAGCAAAAGAGCAGATATCTATAGAACATTTGCTAAAAAGCTAGTTGAAGAAGGAAAGGCATATCCTTGTTTCTGTACAGAAGAACAACTTGAAATGACTAGAAAAAGACAAGAGGCTGTAAAGGCTAGAACCGGTTATTATGGAGAATGGGCAGTAGATAGAAACCTTTCTAATGATGAAATAATGGAAAGAATTAATGCAGGAAAGAAATTCGTTTTAAGAATGAGAAGCCCTGGAGTTAATAATAGAAGAATTACACATAAGGATTTAATTCGTGGTAAAGTAGAGTTCCCTGAAAATGATATTGACCATGTAATTATTAAGTCAGATGGAATTCCTACATATCATTTCGCACACGTTGTAGATGACCATTTAATGAAAACTACAATTGTTATCCGTGGTGATGAATGGTTATCTTCTATACCTGTTCATCTTCAAATGTTTGCAACTATGGGATGGGAGCCACCTAAGTATGCTCATATTTCTCCAATTATGAAGAAAGAAGGAGATACTAAGAGAAAGCTAAGTAAAAGAAAAGACCCTGAAGCAGCGGTTTCATACTATTTCGAAGAAGGTTACCCTAATGTTGCTGTTACAGAATACTTATTAAACATTGCCAATTCTTCATTTGAACCTTGGAGAAGAGCTAACCCAACACTTCCATACACAGACTTTACTATGAAATTAAGTGATATGAATGCAAGCGGTGCGTTATTTGACCTAGTAAAACTTGCTGATATAAGTAAAGATGTTGTGTCTAAAATGTCAGGTGAAGAAGTTTATAAAAAGGTATTTGCTTGGGCTAAGAAGTTTGATGAGGAACTTTTTGAACTATTATCTCGTGATAAGGATTACGCAATCAAGATATTTAGTATTGAAAAAGGTGGAAATAAGCCTAGAAAAGACATTGCAAAGTGGAGCGATGTTAAAGACCAAGTATCTTATTTCTATGATGATAAATTTGATGGGAAATACGATTTCTCTGAAAAAATAAATGAAAGTGATAGAAAAGAAATTGTAAAATTATTCTTAGAAACATATAACTATGATGATGACAAGCAGACATGGTTTGAAAAAATCAAGGCTATTTGCGATAAAACCGGCTTTGCAAGTAACAATAAAGATTACAAGGCTAACCCGGAAAACTATAAAGGAAATGTAAGTGATGTTTCTAATGTAATAAGAGTTGCATTAACCGGCAGACAAATGTCTCCTGATATGTATGAGATTATGCAAGTTATGGGTAAAGATGCAACGATTAATAGATTAAAGAAGAGTTTGTAATTATATTAAAATGACCGAAGTTTATGGCTTCGGCCATTTTTTTGTGTAAAGCAAATTGTAAAATATTTCAAGCAAAATGGTTGACAATAATTAAGGAATATTATATAATAATTATGTAAATTAACAAATGTAAACTTTTGGCTAATCGCTGAAAGGAAATTCCAATATTCTTTTTATGGAGGAGAACAATGAAAGATTTATATGCAACTCTTAACCCCGAGCAAAAATATGAAGTTAAGAAAGGTGTTGAAGCTGGTTTATCGGATGAGAAGATAGCCGTGTATGCCAAGAAGGAGTTTGATCCTTTGCAAATGCAGGTGATTAGAAGAGGCTTTGAATGTCATCTGTCCCATAGCCAGGTAGCGATGTATGCTAAGCCAGAGTTCGATAGTAACCAAATGTCTGTAATCCGGGCTAGCCTTATACGCGGCTTAACGCCAGAGCAGGTAGCGATGTATGCTAAGCCAGAGTTTGATGCTAGACAAATGACTGCAATCTGGTCTGGCTTTGAAGAGGGTTTTACGCCAGAGCAGATAGAAATGTATGCTAAGCCGGCTTTCAGTGCGGATGAAATGTTTGAAATCATGCAGGGCTTTACAGATGGTTTAACGCAAGAACAAGTAGCACTGTATGCTAAGCCAGAGTTCGGCTTTTACCAAATGCTTGTAATCCGGGAAAGCCTTGCAAGTGGCTTACCGCTAGAAAAGGTAGCAACGTATGCCAAGCCGGAGTTTAAACATTGGCAAATGTTAGAAAAAATCGAGGGCTTTGGATATACCATCTGAATGGTTAGTACGATATTCCAAGCTAGAGTTGAGTTTAGAATGTAGCAAAAAATACGTAGAAAGCTAAGTAAAAACTTAAAAATCACCTTGCCATAAAAGGCATGGTGATTTTTTTGCTTTCAAACAAAAAATGGTTGACAATAATCCTAAAAAGCTATATAATAGAAAGGCGTTTCAATAAGTGCAGACTTTTGGCTAATTGCTAAAAGAAAAATCCAACATATTTTTTTGGAGGGGAATTATGGAAAACTCGCATGCAAATCTTAACCTCAAGCAAAAATACGAAGTTGAGAAAGGAATAAAATATGGCTTAACTGATGAACAGGTAGCGATGTATGCTAAGCTGGAGTTCGATTGGAGGCAAATGCAGGAAATCCGGTTGGGTTTTGAAAGCTGCTTAACTGATGGGCAGGTAGAGATGTATGCTAAGCCGGAGTTCGATTGGGAGCAAATGTGTGTAATCCTGGAGGGCTTTGCAAACGGCTTAACAGATGAGCAGGTAGCGATGTATGCCAAGCCAGAGTTCGACTGGTGGCAAATGTGTGTAATCCTGGCTGGCTTTTTAGACGGCTTAACAGATGAGCAAGTAGCAACGTGTGCTAAGCCGGAGTTCGATTTTGACCAAATGAATGAAATCCTGGCTGGCTTTGAAGCCGGCTTAACGCAAGAACAAGTAGCGATGTATGCCAAGCCAGAGCTGGATTGGAAGCAGATGCGGGAAATTCGGTGGGGCTTTGAAAATGGTGCTATATCTGAATAGTTAGTACGATATTCCAAGCTAGAGTTTAGAATGTAGAAAAAATACGTAGAAAGCTAAGTAAAAACTTAAAAATCACCTTGCTATAAAAAACAGGGTGATTTTTTTGCTTTCAAGCAGAGTGGTGATAATAATCAATAAAAAGCTAACTCTAAATAAAGCAAATTGTTCTCCCATTTGAAATTTATTTATGATTATTCATAAAGCAAGTCACAAAAGGTTGAAAAAATAGCAAAAAAAGTATATTATTATTACGTTAATATTTTAGGAAGGTAATTGTTTTGTGTTGACAATTTATTGTCCAAATGGAGGTTTTTATGAAGATAAATAAAAAAATTATCATATGTGCATCTTTGGTAATTATTTTGATTATAAGTGCAACTTTGTTTTTTAATTTTAAGCAAACTGAGAACGGTGTTATTTTAACAGATGAGTTTAACAGTCTGACTGACTGGAAGATTTATGACTATGAAAATGATTATTTTAATAATAATGTCTCTGATGTTGCTGTTATTTCTAATGGGTATAATAATGGTAATTCTGTTTTTATACAAAATAGAGAGTTAAATGATACACGTATTTACAAGGAAATTGATGTTACACCAAAATCATATTATAAAATATCATTTATGCTAAAGTCTGTGAAAAGCAGTGAAGAAGGAATTGGGGCAAACTTATCAGCAATTGGTTGTATAGAGACTTTTGTTGTTGACGATACACTTAATGAATGGGAAGAGGAAGAATTTTATATAGAAACATCTGAAAAGCAAAATAAAATAAATTTAAGCCTTGGTGTTGGAGGATATAATGAAGTTTCAACCGGTTATGCATATTTTGATAATTTAAAAGTCGAAAAGGTGAGTGAAATACCTGAAAATGCACCAGCACTAACATTTACTAATGCATATGGAGAAATGGGAAGTGATAATAGTTTTGTAAAAGAACATTATAAATTAATTTTTGCTATTTTGATGGGGGCTGTGTTAATTTTCTCTATTATTACTTGTGTTAAAAAGAAAGATAGTAATGATAAGAAGGCAAAATTAACGAAAAAAGATTTTGTTATAATGGGAGTACTTACAATAGTTTGTGCGATTATTTCCTTTTATAAATTAGGGGATAATTTTGCACCGATTTCTTTCTGGAAAGCAGGAGTGAGTGGCGAAAGTATTACGATTGAATTTGAAAATGAAACTAATGTACGAGCCGTTGCATATTTAGGCAATATACCTAATAGTGGTTATTATGAAGTATCTTATTTGGCTGATGAAGTAGAAGGAGAATATGTAAAAGCATTTACATTTGGTGAGGACATAGATCAAGAGGAAAAGGAACGCAAGCCTAAATCAGCATTTTTCTATTGGCAATTTAATTATGGCGTTGATTTCTATGCGAAGGAGATAAAAATTGAGGCAATAAAACCGGGGTGGGGAGTAAATGAATTAGCTTTCTTTACGCTAAACGAAGATAATGAATATGAGCTTATTCCATTAACTGTTAAAGAAATGCATTTTTCTGATTTGTCGGAAGGTACTCCACAGATGCTGTTTGATGAGCAAAATTTAGTTCCAAGTTCATCAACATATATGAATAGCACTTACTTTGATGAAATTTATTTTCCAAGAACAGCATATGAGCAATTAAATGGTTTAAGTATATATGAATTGACACATCCACCGCTAGGTAAGACTATAATTTCTCTGGGAATTATTATATTCGGTATGAACCCATTTGGGTGGAGAATTATGGGCACTATTTTTGGAATATTACTTGTGCCGATTATGTATTTATTTGCTTTTAAAGTATTTAAGAAAAGTAAATATGCGTTTATTGTTGGATTTTTAATGTTGTTCGATTTTATGAGGCTGCCTCAAACAAGACTTGCTACTATTGATTCATATTCAACATTCTTTATAATCTGTATGTATTACTTTATGTATGATTATTTTACTAATAGTTATGAGGAAAAGGTGTCTGTAAAATCACTTGTGCCATTATTCTTGTCCGGACTTATGTTTGGACTTGGTGCTGCAACAAAATGGAGCTGCTTATATGCAGGTGGTGGACTTGCTTTTATTTTCTTCTTAACGAAATTAGTAGAATTTTTACAAGTGAAGAAAGATAAGAGGATAAAAGAGTGGTTGGTTCATAACTTTATTCCAACTTGCTTATGGTGCGTTTTGTTTTTTGTAATTATCCCGGCGGGTATATATATATTGTCATATATTCCGTATATGGCATCAAATCCGGGGAAATCTTTAATTGATATTGTGATAGATAATCAAAAATATATTTTCAGTTATCATAGTAATTTGGTTGATACACATCCATTCCAATCCGAATGGTATAGATGGCCGATAGATGCAAGACCTTTATGGTTATATGTCAATAACGTATTGCCTGAGGGAATGTATTCGACTATTGCATCCTTTGGAAACCCTGCTATTTGGTGGGTTGGCTTACTTTCAATACCGTTTGCATTATTCTTTATATGGAGAGATAAAGACAAAGACGGAATTATTTTATTGGTAGCATACGCATTTCAATATTTTCCTTGGATTTTAATAACTCGTATATCTTTTATATATAGTTATTTTACCGCATTACCGTTTTTAATTATGCTTTTGGTGTTTAGTATAAAGAAGCTTGATAATGGCAAAAGACTTTCAAATGTGATTATAGGAATATATCTAGCGATAGTACTTATATTATTTGTAATGTTCTTTCCGGTACTTATGGGAACAGTTACTTCGCATAAATATATTGATGGACTTAAATGGTTTTCAACTTGGTATTTTTAATTTTGAGTTGAGGTGATTTTTATGGAGAATAATGTGGTTTGTTCTGTTGTAATACCTGTTTATAATGAAGAAGAAGTAGTTAATGAATGTTATAGTAGAATAAAAAAAGTTATGGATTCTACTAATGAAAAATATGAAATTATATTTGTAAATGATGGTAGCAAAGACAACACGAGGCAAATGCTAAAGGAAATATGCAGAGTGGATGGAAATGTTAAGTTAATTGACTTCTCTAGGAACTTTGGACATCAGTCGGCGATTACAGCTGGAATGAATTATTCGATTGGACAGGCTGTTGTGGTTATTGATGCGGATTTGCAAGACCCTCCTGAGGTTATTTTGAGGATGCTTGAAAAATGGAGGGAAGGCTACCAGGTAGTTTACGGAAAACGTCTAAAAAGAGAAGGCGAATCAATATTTAAAAAAGCTACTGCTAAAGTTTTTTATAGAATACTTGCTAGGCTTACTGAGTTTGATATTCCTGTTGATGCTGGTGACTTTAGACTTATAGATAGAAAAGTATGTGATGCATTAAATAAAATGGATGAAAAAAACAGATATGTTAGAGGAATTATAAGTTGGCTAGGATTTAATACTACTTATGTTGAATTTGTGAGAGAAAAAAGATATGCCGGTAAAACTAAATATCCATTGAGAAAAATGCTAAAGTTTGCTACTGATGCTGTTGTTTCTTTTTCATATAAGCCTCTTAGAATAACTTCTTATTTGGGAATGGCGTTATCTGGTGTGTCGTTTATTTATTTGATTATCGCATTGTTCTTAAAGTTATTTAATGTTATAGACACCGTACAAGGTTGGATGTCTATTGTGGCAATTTCGTTATTCTTTAACGGAATTGTATTACTGGTCTTGGGAATTATGGGTGAGTATATCGGAAGGATATATGATGAGGTAAAGGCGAGACCACTTTATGTTGTGAATGAATTTGTTAATTTTAATGGGAAGGATAGACTTTAAGTCTGTCTTTTCTGTTTTAAAGGAAAACATTTTACTTACCAGTTGACTTTACATAATATATATGGTATAATTTGAAAGCTTGTTAAAAATAAGCTAGGCAATATGTAACTACATTTGCCAGAAATCCAATTAAATTTATTTTAAAGGAGAACATGTTATGAAAAAGCTTATCGCGCTCGTCCTGACCCTGGCAATTATGCTTAGTTGCATGCCCATCGTTGTATTTGCAACAGAGTTGAAAGGCTTAATGCCTGAAATCGTTTACAAAGATAATGACGATTATCTTTTTGTAAATGGCAAACGCGTGGAATTCCAAGGAAAGATTTTCGACTATAGGCATCCTCAAAAGAATTATATAAACACTTATGTGCCTGCTAAGTTTTTCATTGAACTTGCAGGAGGAAAGCTTACTAAGTGGGAGCATTATTCAAAAGTGGCAAAGTTCGAAATCAATAATAATACTATTGAAATTGACTGCCGTAATGAAACTTATAGCATAAATAATGTTTCAAGTAATCTTATGTTTGAGCCTATAATTGAAGATGACATTTTATATCTGTCCCAAAGTGACTTGTTTGTCAATATGTTTGGTACTTTGTGGAGTAATCTCTTATACAATGGCAATGGATACATGCATATACATGATTATGATTACCCTTGGGAAGATGTAAATTATGATATAGCACATAGTCTAATTGATTCCTTGTATAATTCAGCAACCGAAGAATATGACGATGAAATTAAAAACGGGACAGTATACGCTTCTGACGGAGTACATTTGTATAATCGCGTAAGCGATAAAAATTCTTTGCTCGGCTATACTGACAACTATGTTTATACTCTAGCAACGCCTTATGACGAGTTATACATTCCCGACGGAAAAGTATTTACCCAAAAAGGAAATTACCTGTATGATGGCGATAACAAAGCTTATGCAAGTATCTCGGTTTTAAAGTCTTGCGATACTCGGATTAGCGAAATTAAAACTTATGTTGAAAAAAGCATAATGAAAGCGTATAGTAATAATGAGATTACCGAAGCTTACAAGAATATGCTGATTACCAATGAAGTTAATAGTGTCGTAAATGAGTATATCGAGGTAAAGAGAGCCAAAAAAGAATTTAGCAATGTAAGTGAACAAAGGAGCACTTATGTATTAAAGACTGGTTCTAAAGGCGAAAAAGTGACTAAGCTTCAGCAACAGTTATATGAACTCGGCTTTTTTGACCAAATGGTTACTGGAGAATACGGTAGCATAACTGCAAGTAATGTTGCATATTTCCAAGTGATAAATGGTCTAAAGGTTACCGGTTGGGTAAATGACGAAACATACAACCAAATTTTAGGCACGGAAGAAATGATTATCGAGCCTAAAGATACAACACCTTATGCATATCCTACCAACCTTCAGGAAGGTATGGAAGTGGTTAAAGGAAGTTACAGCTTTAACGTCGTAGGAAATGAAAACTGTGATGGAATCAAATTGACAATGTATAGTACAACTTTGTTTAATGATGGTCTTTCTCAGTGGTACAACTATGATGGAAATGATGTTAATGGATACTTTGACTGTACAGATGTTGGCTCGTA
>CAKSUD010000064.1 GCA_934500865.1 uncultured Clostridia bacterium
ATTGTAAGAAATTACAAATAAATGCTAAAAATAGCAGTATTAAAAGAATTGAATACATTTGACAAATTAGGAAAAGCTAAATTAAGTACAGGTAAACTTGACAAATAATGTGTAAAAATATAGAATACCTTTGTAAAAGGTAAATTTGTATGTTAAGGAGAAATTTATGCTAAGAGATAAGATTTGTAAAATTGCATATATGACTACGATTTTATCTGTATTTCCATTTTGTGTGGCGTTTGGTGCAACAGGAGAAGTTGATGGAAATGCGGTAAGATTAAGAAAAGAACCGACCACTGATTCTAAGATAATAATGCTACTTGAAAAAGGTAAAAAAGTAGAGGTATTATCTAAAGAAAACGATTGGTATAAAGTAAAAGTGAGCCAAAGTACAGGTTATGTATCTGAAAGCTTAATAAAAAATGTAAGCGAGGATGTTGTTGCACTTACTGTGTCTGCTACTCCTGAAGTAGTTGCACCTGCTGTGACTCCGGTGACAACTGCAACTAATGAAAATGAACTAAAGATACTTGCTGTAATAGGTAGCTCTGTAAATCTAAGAAAAGAACCTTCTACATCATCTACTATACTTGGTAAAGTAGTTGAGGGAGATAACTTAATTTCCGAGGGCTTAACAGACGATGGTGAATGGCATAAAGTTAAATTTGGTGACATAGAAGGATATATATATAAGGATTATGTTACTGAAGATATTAATAAAATATTAGGGGAAGGAAAGGTTAATTCCGGAGTTAACTTTAGAAAAGAACCTTCTACCGAAGCAGAAATAATAGATAAAATTCCAGCCGGTGCCAATATAACTATTTTGGGAACAGAGGCTGAATGGTATAAAGTAAAATATAACGACCAAGAAGGTTGGATAGTTGCCAGATGTGTAGACAGAGTAACAAGTACATCAAGATCCGGAACTAATTCAGTTGCTAAGAAAGTTGTAGAATTGGCTAAACAACAATTAGGAAAGAAATATGTGTGGGGTGGAAATGGACCTACCACATTTGATTGTTCAGGACTTACAAAGTATGTATATGGTAAAGTAGGAGTAAAACTTGAAAGAGTTTCATATAACCAAGCTACCCAAGGAATAAAAGTAGATAAATCTAAACTTCAAGTAGGTGATTTATTATTCTTTAGTGGAATAAATGCATCATCATCTAGTGCTAAGATATCTCATGTAGGTATATACATTGGAAACGGAGAGTTTTTACATGCTGCTAACTCATCAAGAGGAGTTGTAATAGACGATTTAGATACAGACTATTACAAAAAGCATTATGTAACAGCTAGAAGGGTAATAAGGTAAATGGTAAAAAGACCGTTATTGCTAGTGAGCCTGTCGTTTATGATAGGAACTGTATTAAATGAGAATATAATTTGGACCGCATTGTTTGCGGTCTTTTTTTTATCGTGTTTTATAATAGATAAAAAATACAGATTATTAATAGCATTAATTTCTATATCATTTCTATTTGGAACAGGATATATAAAAGTTTATGATAAGATATATTCAAGTGAAATCGAAGAATATAATGGAAAAAGTTCACAGATAATAGGCATCGTTTATGATAAATTAAATGAAAGCACATATTTAATAAAGAATGTAGTTATAAACGGTAAAAAAATAAAGAGTAATATAAGACTAACTTCTTCTAATTTAGAATTTGGGGATAAAATAAACGCTAATGCAACATTAAAACTGCCAGATTTACCTAGAAATAGTGGAGGTTTCAATTATAGAAGATATTTAAAAACACAGAAAATATATTTAACTGCTATTTCTAAAGATACAAAGGTTATAGGAAAGAATCAACTTAACCCACTCGAAGAATTAAGTGAGAAAGTTAGAGAAAAAGTAAGGAAATTTACTGAAAATACTATGGATAGTGAAAGTTCAGGAATACTTCAAGCATTAGTCATCGGAGACGATAAGGAAATAGAAGAAGATATTGAAGAACAATATAAAAAGGCAGGAATGATACATCTTTTGGTTGTATCGGGCGGACATGTGGCATTTTTGGTTATGCTTATTACATATATATTAGAATTTTTTAACATAGGGAAAAATAAAAGAAAATATTTTATGGTTTTAGTAATAATACTGTATATTTTTATAACCGGATGTACTCCATCAGTGTTAAGGGCAGGAATTGCGACCATAATTATAATAATCGGAAATCTCATTGGACGTCAAAATGATACTTTAACTACAATAGGACTTGTTGCATTAATACTTATGCTAGATAATCCGAATGTTATATATTCATTAAGCTTTGAACTTTCATTTTTAGGAGCTTTAGGAATAATACTTGGATATCCAAAACTAAATGAAATTATTCACAAAATACTTCCTAATAAAATATCCGAGGCAGTATCTTTAACTCTGTCGGCACAGTTATTTGTAACACCGATAACTTTATATAATTTTAATACAATTTATTTCGGTGGAATAATTTCAAATATATTTTCAATGAGTTTAGCAGGAATAATAATGATGTATGGAATTATATTGTGCCCGATTTTTATTGTTATTCCGCCATTAGGGATTATTTTAGCCAAGCCACTGGAATTACTTATAAAGCTTATGAATATTCTTGCAAATGTTTTTTCCAATATACCTTTTTTAAATTACACATTACCAACCCCAAGCATTTTACAAGTCTTGATTTACTATGCAGTATTATTTTATGTTTTAGAAATAGACGAGAGAATATTTTGGAAAAGAACTAGCAATTTGCCTAAAATATACTTGGATAAGCGGTATAATAAGCTGATTATAGCTGTTTGCGGAGTTATGAGTATATTAATCGTTATTTTTGTTACCAATATTCTCCCCAAACCGCTTGAAATAGATATGATAGACGTAGGACATGGAGATAGTATCTTAATAACTACACCTCATAGAAAAAGTATATTAATAGATACAGGCGATTCGTATAGTAGTAATGGAAAAAAGTATGATATGGGTGAGAAAATAGTCTTGCCATATATTTTAGATAAAGGACTAAGTAAAATTGATTTGTTAGTTTTAAGCCATTTGGATTCTGACCATACAGGTGGATTTAATTCTATAATAAATAATATTAAAGTAGACAATGTTGGAATTAGTATAAATAATAAAATAAAGGAAAAAGGTAATGAGATTGAAAAGATAATAGAGAGAAAATCAAAAAGGATTTACTTAAATAGTGGGAAAAAGTTTAATATAGACGGGGTAAATTTTACTATTTTGTCTCCGGATAAGAAAGAGAATGTAGATGATGAAAATAATGATTCAATAGTAATCTTAATGGAATATCAAGGAGTAAAAGCATTATTTATGGGTGATATGGAAAGTGATGCGGAAGATGAACTTATAAAGCGGTATAGTAATTTAGACATAGATATATTAAAAGCAGGACATCATGGTTCTATAACTTCTACAACAGAAGCATTAGTTAAAGCCACAACCCCAAAAGTAGCATTAATTAGTGTAGGAACTCGTTTTAAGTCAATACCTAGTGATATTGTTTTAAATAGGCTCCGTTCTGTATACTCTAAAATATACAGAACGGATAAAATGGGAGAAGTAGTGGTAAAAATAGATAATGGTAAAATGTATGTGAAAACTAAATATTAATTCCTATAATTCCTCCAATAGCTCCAATTACAGTATATCCGAATATTAAGTAAATACTGGATAGCGGAAGTGCAAAACCTGTCAAAGTAAGAGAACTTATTATATATAGCACTAGAGAGTAGGTTAATCCTACTATGCTTCCCCACATCCAGCCTTGTGAATCGACATTTTTTGTGCAGGTTGCAGCACCTGTTAAAATGCTAAGAATTGAAATTAATAATATAATTCCGGGGATAACACTATCTGAAACATTTGTAAAGTGCAGAACTATTGCAAAAATTAAGAATGAGCATAATGTAAAAAGATAACTGAATCCAATTCCTTTAAATAATTTTGTATACATATATCTCTCCTCCAATTCAATATAATTTTTCATTAAAATATATTCTTTTTAGAATTAATTATGTGTAAAAATTTGACGATAACATTTCCGGAGGGATGTAATGGAAACGATAGAGGTCATAGAAGAGAAAAAAATGATAAAAAGGTTACTGGCAAAGTTTTTCGGTAATATATTAGTATATGGTTTGTTATATATTGGAATTATGGCGATTTTTCTTATGTTTGCAATTTTCCAAGAAGAGACTTTAATGAGTGTTATAATGATGTGTTTGATAAATGTAGCTATAAATTTAGGATTTATGACACTACTTAGTAATAGTTCTATAAGTACTGCGTTTGAGGGAATAAATACGGTTAATGTACCTCCGAAAAGTAGAAAAAGGATATTAAAAATCGCTGGTATCATTTTAGTTATATTGATGATTTTAATTACTTGGATAGATATTGTTATATTTCATGCATTATTTAAATCTAAGACTAGTATAGTAACATACGCTCTAGAGGCTTCTAATATTGGTCAAGCAAGAGCTGAGGCAACACAAAAATACGGAGTTTTTACATCAATAGATACAACGTCAAATAATAGATATATTGCTACAAAGAGAGTATACTCAAATGATGCGATAATTATTATAGGAGTAATTGTTGCAATGAATTTACTTATAGTAATCGGTTCTATCAATTACGAAAATAATTTGCTGAAAAAGTATTTGACGACTTAATAATTTGAAAAATGCATATAATAATGGTATAATAATGTATAAAATGGAGGTGGTTATTATGCCTAAAATAAGACCTATCACAGATTTAAGAAACACAAACGAAATATCTGAAATATGCCATTCAGAGAATGAGCCTGTATTTATTACGAAAAACGGTTATGGTGATTTAGTAATTATGAGTATGGAAACATATGAAAAAATATTGAGTATACGTGAGACAGATAAAGCAATTGAAGAGGCCGAGAGAGAATATGAGGAAAATGGTAAAAGCATAGAAGCTAGACAAGCATTTGATGAATTAAGGAGGAAGTATATTGGATAATTATTCAGTGAGAATGTATCCAAGAGCATATAAAGACCTTGAATCAATTTATAATTATATTTCACAAATAATAAAAGAAAACGAAATAGCAAAAAAGTCACTAGAAGATATTGAAAGTGCAATATATAGCTTAGAACAGTTTCCATACAGGGGAGCTGAAAGAAGATATGGTATATATGCTAATAGAGGATATAGGCAGTTATTTGTTAGGAATTTTAATATAATTTACAAGGTTGAAGAAGCAAGCAAATGTGTAATGATTATTACGATAAAGTATTCTAAGAGTGATTTTTAAAAACTTGATATTTAGGCTGTTCTATGCTAAAATAGCTTGTGCCGGAGGGGGAAAAATGGAATATCCTAATGAAACTCAAGATAAGTTAATAGTTTTATATATAATAAGTAGGTTAAATAAGTCTATAACGAATTTACAAATGGTTGATTTTGTACTTGAAGCTACGGGAATAGACTATTTTACACTTCAAGATATTTTACTTCAGTTACAAAATAGCAGATTTATAGATTTATTTTATGAAGAAGAAGTAAGATATTATAAGATAACTGATGAAGGCAGGGAAATGCTTGAGTCGCTTAAAAGTATAATACCTGACTTTATAATTTTAAGAATTGATGAAAAAGTTCGTGATTCTGAAAAGGAGATAAAACAAAAATCTGTAGTTTTTGCGGATTTTGTACCTGAAGGAAGAAATGCATTTATGGTGAAATGTAAGATTAGCGAAGGTGGTAAAAAGCTAATTGAAATAAATTTATCCGTTCCAACAAGAGAACAAGCAATAGAAATATGTAATAAATGGTATGAAAGTCCATCAAAATATTATTTAGAGATAATAAAAATGTTTGGAAGTAACTAAAAGGAGAATAGAGATGGAAATAACCAGTTTAGAAAATCAATTGGTAAAAAAGATAGCGTCACTTCATAAAAAGAAGTTTAGAGATGAGTATAAAATGTTTTTTATTGAAGGAATGAAGTCTATAAAAGAGGCCATAAACTTTAATCAAGAAATAGAATATATTTTATATTCGCCGGATATGGTTTATTACGATTTAGATATTGAAGGAATAGAGGTATCTAAAGAAATTTTATGTAAGATTTCTGACACTGTAACTCCTCAAGGAATTGTTGCGGTTTGTAAAATAAAAGATGAAAATATTGGTATATTAAAAGGGAAGAAAAAAATTGTCTATTTAGATAAAGTACAAGACCCGGGGAACGTAGGAACTATAATAAGAACTGCTGATGCTTTTGGAATTGATGGTGTAGTTTTATCTAAAGAATGTGCTGATATTTATTCTCCAAAGGTTGTGCGCTCAACTATGGGTTCGATATTTCACTTGCCTGTGATTAGAGACGTTAATGTGGAGGAGCTAAAAAAACTTAATATGAAAATATATTCTTCATCGCTTAATGGAAATGAAGAATTTAAGATAGAAGATAACTCTATTTTGGTTATAGGAAATGAAGGAAATGGAATATCTGATGAAACGAAAGAAATAACTGACGAGTTTATAAAGATAAAAATGCCGGGAAATGCAGAGTCGTTAAATGCGTCTATTGCAGCCGGAATTTTAATGTATGAATTTACTAAATGAGAGATTAATGGTGCATAATCGCTTCTGCATTGCTAAGTGAAGTAATACAGAAGCGATTTGCAGTTATTGATTTTTTTTAGACAGTTCGTCCGAAGTTTCGCTTTTTGTAACGTTTGCTAAGCGATTAGCTATTTTTTCTTGAATGTCCGGTGTTATCCAATTAAACGTAGAAGGAACCATTTCACCATACATAGTTGTTTTTTGTGAATGAATACTTTCTTTTTTATTTTTCCCCATTTGTATTTATCCTTTCAATATTATTGAAGCAATACGCCAACAGATGCCATAGAAGTACGCAGTGATCCTCTGTCTGTTGTAGCAGGGTCATATATAACTGTAACTTTAGAACCTCCGACATCTATAGCCACATCATCTACTCCCGGCATAGAAGCAAGCCAGTTTTTCAATTCTAAAGCTTGATTAGCAGATAATGTATTAACATTAAAAATAGTTGTTTCCATATTATTTGTCACCTCACAAGGTAAGTATATCCGAAAGTTTTAAAATTATGCATTTTAAAATAGAAAATATTGACAAAGCAAGTGGCATATGTATATAATATAAACATAGAGCGAAAGCTCGAGAGTATAGCTTTTATACATGGGAAAAAATGCCATAAGAAAAAGAGAGGGGGTGGCCTCTCTTTTTCTTGTCTTGTACTTAGTAACAGGGAGTAGTAAGTAAGATTAGTAGACTAAGTACAAGTATAGCTATGAAAATAGCTTTATACATGGTATCACCTCCTTAAGAAAGATTTGGCAATGCCATACAAAATATATACCATAAATTTACAAAAGAGTATCATGAAATTTGTCGACCAGACAAATTTTTCTCAAATCTTGTGAAATGGCGGAAATACTTGAAAAAATCAACAAAATATGGTAAAATAATAATATATGAAAAGAGCAAACTTAGTGAAAGCTAAGGACGCAAAGTCGAGAAACTAAAGTATTAAGGTTCAACGTATGAACTCTAAATATTATGTTGGTCGGACTGCCGAAAATAAAGGAGAATAAGCCTAAATCGGTATCCCGATTTTAGGCTTTATTTAATTTAAATAGAAAAAAGTCGAAAAGAATTTTGAGAAACTGAAAAATCATAGATATTTAAAATAAATTGGAGGTTAGCTATGAAAAAGCTATTATTTTCTATCTTTTTAATAATGATGATGATTGGAGGTACGGCATCCTATGCGGTAAACGCCCCTGTACTAGCCGATGGAATGACGCCAGTAAAATGGGATTCGTCATCTGGAGACTGGGTTGAAACTAATACGACTGATGCAGACTGGTATAATTACGAACAAGTTCCTAGCACGTCCAGTACGATTGCTGGCAATGGAACTGGTAAATGGGCGAACGCTGTAACAGCTGATGGCAGTATGTGGGTATGGATACCGAGATATACTTATAAGATAGTTAGCGGTAATCACAGAAGCGGGAATTCTTTTTCTAATGATACTGCTGGTACAAACGAGATAGCTATAAAATGGAGTAATGGTACAACAGATGATAATAGTTCTAGTTATCTTAGTCACCCGGCGTTTACTTTAAACGGAGAAGAATTAACTGGCTTTTGGGTAGCAAAAGTTGAGGCTACTGAAAGTAGTAGCTTTCAACTGGGAAAAAACATATTGGTTGCTATCTGGCCAACTGCATATGATAAAGTAAAAAGTATTCAAAATGGTCATTTAATAAGAAATAGTGAATGGGGAGCAGTAGCGTATCTAACTAATGCAATAGGTAGAATTCCATTTGGAGAATTAGATAATGGAGTAGCCGGAGAGTTAAATGGCTATGACTGGAACACAGTAGCTGGTGTAAAAGGAAGTACAACTCATAATATCTATGGTGTGTATGGTATGAATGGTGGGGCAAATGAATGGGTAGCCGGAGCTGTGAGTGCCAGTGGTAATATCCCAAATGTGGAGTTTTACACTTCAGCATATGATAGTTCTAATAAAGGTGATGCAGTTTATGAAACTAGTGACGAAAGTGGTAATACATGGGATGGAGGTACATATACTGTTCCAGGTTCTAATCTAGCATTTACGCGTGGAGCAGACAGTATATTCTCGTTTAATGGATGCAAAATGGATAGAGAAATGGGATATCGTGCGGTAATTTCTATATCAACTACTCCAGCAACTTATACTGTAACATTTAATTCTAATACTGGTTCTGGAACTATTATTCAGACTACGACACAGATATTTACGGCGGGTGTAGCACAAAGATTAGCATCTAATACTTTTTCTAAAGCTGGATATAAATTTAGTAAATGGTCTACAAGTTCAGCTGGAATAGGGACAAGTTATGCCGACGAAGCAAGTTATACGGCAACAGCGGATATAACCTTATATGCACGGTGGACACTAGTAGATTATACAATAACATATAATTTAGATGGTGGAACAGTAAGTGGAACTAATCCAACAACTTACACAATAACCAGCAGTGCAATAACCCTAAAAAATCCAACTAAGGAAGGGTATACATTTAAGGGGTGGACAGGAAGTAACGGAACAACACCACAAACGACAGTAACTATACCAAAGGGTAGTACAGGAAATAAGTCATACACAGCAAATTGGGAGGCTAACACATATACAGTAAGCTATGACGCAAACGGGGGAACAAATGCGCCCGCAAATCAAACAAAGACATATGGAGTAGATTTAACATTAACAACAGATATACCGACATACGAAGGATATATATTTAAAGGATGGAATACAGTAGCTAATGGCTCTGGAAATAGTTATGCATCGGGTGCAACATATTCAGCAAACGAAAATCTTACTTTATATGCACAGTGGGAAGAAGAAATTTCTTCATATAACTTAATAGTAAATAACGGAATTGCAAGTAGTGAGGGCCCGGTAAGCTCTGGAGAAACAATAACTATAACAGCAGCACCAAATACGGGATATAGATTTGTTAATTGGACAGTTAACGGAATTACATTAACAGACGCTCAAAAGACATCAGCAACAATTTCTTTTGTAATGCCTGAAAACGATGTAACTGTAACGGCTAACTTTGAATTAATGACGTATACAATTACATTTAACTCAAACTATAAAAATGGTGCAACAGCCATAACAAAAACTCAAACATTTACTCATGGAGTAGCGAAAAATTTAGATGATAACACATTTAGCATGACAGGTTATACATTTAAAGAATGGAATACAAATGTAGATGGAACTGGAACAAGCTATGCTAACGGAGCTAGCTATACAGCCACAAGCGATACAGTTCTATATGCACAATGGACACCAATAACTTATACAATAAGCTATGAGTTAAATGGTGGAACAGTAAGTGGAACAAACCCAACAAGCTATACAGTAGAAAGTAGTGCCATAACATTAATAAATCCGACTAAGGAAGGATACACATTTGCTGGTTGGACAGGAACAGGTTTAAGTTCAGCAACAAAGACTGTAACAATTCCAACAGGAAGTACGGGAAATAGGACATACACAGCAAACTGGACAGCTAATACGTATACAGTAAGTTATGACGCTAATGGAGGAACAAATGCACCTGCAAGTCAGACAAAGACACATGGAGTGGACTTAACATTAACAAGTGACATTCCAAC
>CAKSUD010000065.1 GCA_934500865.1 uncultured Clostridia bacterium
CAACAAAGAATGAAGGTAAGAGCCGATAAAGCTACAGCAGCACAAATCGGTAAAGCAGTAAGAGTATGGTATACAGATTACACATCTGATCCAGTTATGAAGGCAGCAGTTGATGCTAAAATTGGTGAAACAGGTGCAACTACTTATAAACTTGATACTACTCCAAGAGTATATAGTACAATCGAACAAATTAAAGGATATGCTGCTGAAACATATAAACCAACATCTTTAACAAAAGATGGCGTGGCAGTAACAGATCAAGTATATCTAGTTAACTTGTCTGGAACAGTTAATGGTGCAAAAGTAGTTGTTGGAATTGGAACAGTAGATAAGATCGACGGTACAAATACAAAAGCAGGTCAGACTCCTGCGACAGGTGAGTATGGAGCATATTTAGATGATGCAGATAACAGTAAAACAGTATCTGTTAACTACGCTGGAACAGCTCCAGGCGTAGCTTATGTTGAACCATAATAAGGAGGAGATTTTAATATGAAAAAGTCAAACAAAGGTTTTACATTAGTAGAATTAATTATAGTTATTGCAATTCTTGCAATAATCATGTTAATTGCAATTCCTAATTTCTCAGGAATTCAACAAAGAATGAAGGTAAGAGCCGATAAAGCTACAGCAGCACAAATTGGTAAAGCAGTAAGAGTATGGTATACAGATTACACATCTGATGACACATTAAAGGGAACTTTAGATTTATCTGATACTAGTACAACAGCAGATGCAACATTCATGAAGGGCACAGAATATGTAATTTATGATACACTTACGGGTATCGAGGCGTATGAAGCAAAAACATATTTACCAACATCTTTAGTTACTAGTGGAGTAACAGAAGAACATCAAGCATATGCAGTTAGGTTATCTGGTGCTACACAAGATGCAAAAGTTGTTGTTGCTATATGCAAGAGTAAAGAAGGAACAGCTTCTTCTAAAAAATATGATACTATAGATGGAGATATTACAGAGCCAACAGAAGGAGATCCAGCAAAGACAGTTTACAAAGTTAATTACGATGGGACAACTCCAGCTATCGCTTACGTTGAACCATAACTTAATTTAGGAGGCAATTCTTAATGACTAATAAGAATAAAGGATTTACATTAGTAGAATTAATTATAGTTATTGCAATTTTAGCTATAATTATGCTGATTGCAATTCCTAATTTCTCCGGTATCCGCCAAAGAATGCAGGTAAGAGCTGATAAAGCTTCTGCTGCGCAAATTGGTAAAGCGGTTAGAATTTGGTATACTGATAATTATGCTACAAAGAATCAATCTGAAGTACCTGAATTAACGGCTGAGGATGGTTCTATAAAGGTAATTCCGTATACTGACTTAACAGAAATAGGTGAACATGTATCTACAGAGTTAGTTGCAGATTCATTACTAAAAGATAAAGTAAAATATGATGGTGGTGGAAAATATTACGTTACACTATTATATAGTGGAATTTCCACTAAGTTTTTAGTAGGTATTGACTATGCACCGGCTACAGGTAGCGATGTTGCACCGACACTCACAAGACCTGCTGGAGAGGTTACTGATGCCAATATAACATATAATGGAGAAGGACCTGGTTGGGTCTATTTAGAGAAATAATGGGAATTTTTATTTTAATCTTTGGAACACTTATCGGAAGTTTCTTAAATGTTTGCATTTATAGAATTCCGAGAAAAGAATCTATTGCGTTTGGTGCATCGCATTGCACCAAATGCGGAAATAGAATAAAGTGGTATGACTTGATACCAATAATAAGCTATTTAATTTTAAGGGGAAAGTGCAGAGTTTGTAAGGATAAAATCTCCTTACAATACCCACTTATCGAACTTACAAATGGACTAGCTTATTTTGGGTTATATTACTTACTAAATTTTGGAATACCATTTGTTATTTCTTGTATGGTGTTCTCTATAATGTTAGTAATGGCTATGATATTTTTTAACAAAAGAAAAAATTAATAAGTGAATGTTAGGAGGCTGCATTTTAAGCAACCTCTTAAGACTTGCTTATTACTGAATTTTTACTAAAGAAAAAAGGTGGTGAGATACAATGAAATCTTCTAAAAAGTTTGAAGAGGCTATTAAAGGTAAAGAAAAATATTTAATTCTTGAAATAGGAAATTACAATACAAAAATGATAGAAGTTGAACCTTTAGCTGCTAAAATAGCTGTAAATAAAGGATTTATTGTAGCTACACCAGAAGGAACGATAGATGATGATGTTGTTGTTAATTCAAAAGAATTAATTGACATACTAAAAGAAAAGATACAGGAAGAAAAAATTACAAGTAGGCAAGTTACGATTTCACTTTCTTCAAAAGATATTATCACTCGTGAACTTGCTGTTCCGAAGATGAGTACGAAAGATATGATAAGTTTTATAAAAGTTAATTCTAAAGATTTATTTCCTGTTAATTTAGATGATTATACATTAGGATATGTTTCTATGAGCAGAGAAGAAAAAAACAAATTACTAATTATTGCAATTCCTAATGATATAATTGTCCCATACATAGATATAACTCAAAAACTTGGTTTAGTTCTAAAGTCAATAAATTTCTCTGGATTTGAATTATATAACTTAATAGACTTTGAACTTGGAAGAGAAGCAGGAACGTATGCAGTTATTGATCTTGGCTCTAAAAATACGAATTTTATTATAGTTTCACGTGGGAACTTAATGTATAACAGGGTTATAAAAGTTGGTTCTGATGATGTTACAAAGGCTATTGCTGAGAAGTTCAAATGCACTTTAACAAAAGCTGAAAAAATTAAAAGGGATTATAACAGTGTAATTACCGAGGGAAGTTTGAAGCCTAATGATGATGTTTATGTTGTTGCAAACATATTTAAAGATGTATTGGGCGGAATGCTATCGGATATTGCAAATCTAATAGAATTTTATAATGCTAACCATACTAAAGCTATGGTGTCTAAAGCATATATAATAGGTTTGGCAACTAAGATTTCGGGAATTAGTGAGTTTGCAGAAGAGACACTTGGTATGCCAACGGAGAAAATTAAGGAATTTGAAAGAGTAATTTTTGATGAAAAAGCAAAACAGGTAAAAAGAAGACAAGTAACTTTAGAGAACTGTTTAGGTGCAGTTGCGATTGATGAGAAAAAAGTTAATTTAATTAAAGGAAAATTGCAACTTGCAAATATTTATCAAAATATAAATCCAATGTTGTATAAGATTGGTGTAGCGATTGCTTGTTGTATGGTTCTTGTTTTGGCAATTATTTATTACTTAACATTTGCTGTTGAAACTAAGGCTATGGAGTATGATGTAATGATCGCTGAAATGAGTGATGTGGCATATCTTCAAAGTAAATATCAAGTGGCAAGTAAAGCGTTATCGGTTAACAAGGAAATGATTGATGGAATCGGCAATGGAATAGAGAAGAAAAGAGGTATTTTAGAAAATCTGGAAGAAGCTAATTCCGTTACACCGACGGTATTTATAAGTAAATATACAGTTAACTTACCAAATAAAGTTACGATAGTTTGTACATCTCCGGATGAATTTACGTCTTATGACTTTGATGGAGCATTACAACAGTATTTTGAAACGCCTGAGAACTTACCGTTCTCTAAGCAAAATAGTTTTACATTGCAACTTATTGAAAAATAATCAGAATAGGAGGGTAGCAACGTGGATTTAAATGCAAAAATAGAGTTTAAAGATATTGACTTTAACAAAATAAAATTATTTTTTAAAAGAAAAGAAACTATAATTGCTATATTTGTTTTAATTTTTGTGATTGGGATAATCCTCGTTGGTAACTCACTAATTGGTGATTATATAGCAGCTACTGAAAAAAGGGATAACGCAAAGAAGAAATATGATACAATTATTAATTCAGATACATCAGTTGAAAGTTTAAACAAAAAAATTAGAGATACGGAAGAAGAAACAAAAAAATTGGAAGAAAAAATTTCAGAAATGAGCCAAAGGGAAATTGCTGAGATTCTTTTGAAAATAGAAAAAGAGTCCGGTCTTACTTGGGTTAGTAAAACATTTTCAGCCAGCAAAGCTGTAAAGGATGTAAATGGGTTAAAAGCGATTTCTGTTAATATTTCAGGATTTGCTTGTACATATAATCAATTAAAAGATTTTTTAGATTATATGGATAATTTTGAAAGGGAAGTTACAGTTGATACATTAAGTTTCATAAAAGATAGAACGACAGGTAGAATAAAAGACGGAAGTATGACGATAACTTTTTATATGAAGAGTGAAAGTGAAGCCACATAGGAGGAGAATTGGATGAAGAAAATTATATTGCCGGCCCTAGTGGCTTTAGTGCTAGTTGGGTGTAATAATGTTTCAGAAGAAAAGGTTAATCCTGAAAAATTATTTAAGGACGAAATTGCACAGGTTTTAAACATAGAAAATGTGTCAAATAAACCTCTAATAACTAATATGAGTAGTGAAATTGTGGTAGATGCCATAGATAAGCTTATGAAAAATGAGTATCTAAAAGAACTTTACGCAAACTATGGAGTTGAAGCTCAAGGAATTGGAACAAATTCTGAAGGAAATAGGGTATTTTGCTACAAGTTCCCAGTAGATTTATCTTTTGAAGGTACAGAACAAGAAATAAAAGAACTTGTACATGAATTAGAAAATATTCCTTACAAAATTAATGTAAGCAGTTTTAATATAGAAAATAAAGATGACAAATTCCGTGTTACTGCAAAGGTTAACTTTTTAGGAGACATTGAATCAACTAGTGTTTCAACTAATAGCTCCGTAAATCTTAAGAAAAATAATGTTGATGTAAATGAAGAGGAACAAATTAAACTTAGAGATTTTGATGTGAATTTAACGTTAAGACCAAGTAATTCAGACTCTTCAGCGGTTATGATTGGAGTTAGGAACAGTAAGAATTGTTTATATAGCGATGAAAATTCAAAGCATGATGTAAAGGTTGAATTTACAAAGCAAAATGGTAAATTTTATGCAGAGTATAGTATAAATGACGGACATAGTAAGACAGAGGCATTTAGTTCGAATGGAGATATTAAGTTTGACATACTAAGTTGTAAAAAGTTGTTAGATGAAGATAATATTTCTGTTGATTTAACGGTAGATAATAAGTCTGGGAAGAAGGTTAGCATTATAGTTTATAATGATTCCGATTCTAGAGTAAATCTTGTAAGTTCTTCTGGCAATGTTGAACTTGTAAATAAATAGTGTGGTGAGGCATATATGGAAAAGCAAGATAATAAAGGTTTTACATTAATAGAGATTGTTGCGGCAATGGTTATTTTGGCTATTGTTGCCGTGCCTTTGGCCAAAACTTTTATGGATAGTTTTAAATATCAAGCCAGAAGCCAGGTTAAAACTGAAGCTAACAAGGTCATAGAGTATGTTACAGAGCAACTTAAAAATGGAAGTTATGAAGAATTGAAGCCTAATTTGAAGGCCGAAATAAATGAATGGGCAAAAACTGCTGATAATAATATTACATTTGATGTTAATGAAGTGCCTGATGAATATGGAAAGCTTACTTCGGGGTATGCTGTTAAGCTTGAACAAATAGGCAATACGTCTGAGGTTCAAAAGGGTGGAATTGGTACGCCACTTGTTTATGAGTTAGAAATGGAAATAATTGATGGAGGAGCTAATTTTTCCGGAAATGGCGACTTTTTAGATGTTACATATGATAACAATGTACTTACTATAAGCAACAGTAATTTAGCTCCTGTAAATGATGGCGGATATGCAATCCTTATGAAAAATGTTAGTGGAAATCCGATTACTATAGAAGTAAGAAAGATGATTGAAGAAAAAGTTAAAATCTACATGACCGGAGAATCGATTAAATTAAGAACTTATCCGGATCCGGATTTAACCAAAGAACAAAAATCTTTTGAACAAATTAAATTAGGTGATAAAGATAACATTACTGACGAGAAGGAATATTTTTATACGGCTAAAGTAACTGCCACGAATTTAGAAGATAATACAATTACGGCTTCTATGAATATTACTTTTGACGTTATAATAGATAAAGCCGAAGAATGATAAATGTATTAAGAAAGGTGCTAATATGGGAAAAAACAAAGGTGCAGTTTTAACGGGAGTTATATTGATGGTTTTAGTTATGACACTAATTGGAGTGCCTTTGCTTGGTATGGTCGTTTATAATTATCGATTAAGGGAACTTAGTAATAGTATAAAACGTGCCGAATATGAAAATGAAATGGCCATGGATGTAATTGCTGTTATTGTAAGAGAAACAGTAATACAAGCTATTTCTGATGCAAAGGATACTGCAACTACGGGAGTTAACGAAATAGTTGAATTGCAAAGAAGTAATTATTCTTCTTTATATGGGAAATATACTTCTGAATGGATAAATGAGTATAATTTATGGGAAAGCAAGGTTTCGCCAAATGAGGAAATATTGGGTGGATTTTTAGCCTTAGTTTCGAGCCGTTCCGGTAGTGAAGACGATAGAACTTGGTGGAATAAGCAGACATCTGGCACAAAAGAAGAGCTGAAGAATAGTGCAATGGGAGACTACGTCTCGTTAAAAGTAAATGAAGAGTTGGAGCAAGTGGGAAGTAATGAACTTAGCAACGAAGAAAATGCTTCACTTGGAAATATGTTAGACGAAAACGGTGTGATAGATGAAGAAGTATTAAATGCAGCATATAACACAATTTTTAAAGGAAGATATCAAGCATCGATTGTTTCTGAGTTCTCAAGTAATTATATTGTTAATAACATTTTAACCCAAGATAGATATGATGGAATAGTAAATAATGGTGGAGTAGTTGACGTTACAGGAGATACAGATGTGCCACAGAGCGATAATTATTTAAAAATCGCTACACCAAAAGTAAGACAAGGTGGTAGGATAGAAGTAGATACTGAAACGAGATTTAAGAAAAATAGTACAACTCCTCCTACTACATTATCTGCAACGTTTGTTATTGGAACTCCTGAGTTCGATAGTGTTTCATCTGTTACACAAGAGTCTATAACTTTAAGTAACGCGTTATTAAACCAAGGCGGAGTAATAGTCGGCGGAAAAATTAATGTGGAAGATAATACTACTGTAAAATATGGAAATAACATTACTGTATTAGGCGGAGACAATACTAATGACACTGCAATAGAAGTGAAAAACGGAGCTAAATTAATTGCCGAAACTGTTGATGGGCTAGTTTCTAATTCAAGAGTTTCGACTGCAAAAGATATCGTTTTAAACGGAAACACAGTGTTTAATACAGGTACAAGCCCGATTTATTATAGAAATTTATATGTTGGAAATTCAAATACAACTACTGCCATAAATGTTACATTTAATGGAGACGCTGTGGCTGAAGATGATTTAGAGATAAATAGTGAAGGAACTGTAAGCATTAATCAAGACTCGAATGCAAATTATTATGGTTTTAATGATACTAATAATAAGGGACCAGACTCTAGTAGTAGTATAGTGTTAAATTCTAAAGAATTAAGTAATAAGTCATTAACACTTGGGAATCTATATTTGGCAGGGCGTGCGTTTATTGAAGATGTAAGAGGTACTTCTAATATACCGATTTATAACGAAAGTGGTATTTTAACAGGATATGCAGACACTACATACAAAACAGGGGAGAGTATTGCAATTAAAGGAAATTATTTGGCTTATCAAACACCGTTGTTTGATACATCAAGTAGTAATTATATGTTTTCCCCGGATAAAATAATTTTTTCTACATATTTTATGAGTAGAAAAGTTAATAATGACGAAAGGCAAAATACACCGATTAATTTAGCGGATGGATTTTCAGTTAAGCCTGATGATTGGAAAGACGGAGAAAGTTTTGATGTTAATAGAAAATGGAGATATTTCTCTGAATATGCAAGACTTTGCAGTTCTTTGGTAAAGAGCATTTCCGTTACAAGTAATGTAAGATACATAGAAGGAACAGCCTTTGATAATGAAGGTAAGGTAATAGGTTCAAGTAACGTTAGTGCAAGTGATACAAGCTTTAGAAACAATTTATCTACTGAATACGAAAAGTATACTAAATATTTCGGATACAGACCTATTGATGAAACAGGTGCTGTAGATATGACTAAAGCAAGAACGAATATTTTTGGAGATAACGGTTGGATAAAATCATTTACTAATTCAGAAAAAATTTCGGATATTGAGGGTGGAAAGTACTACTTGATTTTCAATAACGGAAGTGTTGAAAAAACACTTAGTGGAAGCGGAAACAAAGGTATTATTATTTGTAAGGGAGACTTGACACTTAATATTTCTGGAACAGTTGGATTTAAAGGAATTTTAATTGTCGGTGGAAATTTAACCGTAAAAGGTGGAACACTAGTTTTAGAAGATGCAAAAGATGAAGTAATAAATACAATCATAGCTAATTATTTAGGTACAAACACTGGCGACACAGGAATTACAGGAGTACCGGGTTCTGTGTTTGATAAATTTGCTTATGATGGTTCTGGCTCTACTTATATAGTTACAGAAATAGGCGATGAACTTATTAATATTAATGATTTAATTGGAATTACGAACTGGAGAAAATCTAATTATGGAAGGTTGTAGATATATGAAAAGCAATAAAGGGGTTACCTTGGTAGAATTAATTATTGCTATGGCGCTTATTTTTATTGTATTACCTTTCGCTTGGAGTTATATTAATTCAAGCATACAAGATAATGCGACAATTAATAATAAGGTTGCCGTTCAGTCATCTGTGAACTCTTTAATGAATCAATTGCAAAAGGATGTACAAGAGGCTAGGTATCCTATTAATCCTAATTCGGAGGATTATATTGATGTAAAAGCTGATGGTTTCTTAATTTGCAAGCCGAATGTATATGATGAAGAAGGCAATACTGTATACCAAAGTGTGATATATAAGTTTGATGAAGAAAATAGAAAAGTAACTATAATGAATGGCATAAGGCTTGTGCCTCCCGGAATAGGGGAAACAGAGTATGGAATTGATGATAGCAATGCCACTTATAATGAATTCAATTTTATAAAAACATTTATACTGGAAAAAGAAATAAATTCAAGTGGCGTAAATAACGGTATAAAAATAGACATTAGAGGAGAGATTGACAGTAAGTCAGGGTGCAGCTTAAATAATGTTTACTATACCAGAAATACGATATTTTAATCAGACTGAGTCTACATTAAACTAAAGTTTTAACTCATAGCTCGAACTTCCTTGGAAAATAAAAAAGGAAAAAAATATATAAATTGCACTCCAAGGACTACGTTTTTTAAAGTTCTATCCAAATTACCAACCGTCGCTCAAAGTCGACATCCTGTCGACTCTCGCTCAAAATTTCATCCGCGAAATTTTGACGGTTTTGCCTTCGGCAAATTTGGAGAACTGGGAAAAAACTCCGTAAAGTCGCTTAATTTATATATTTTTTTCCTTTTTTATTGTTGCTTGTTATTGTTACATTTTTCGAATTAGTCCGGCTACTTTTCCTAAAATTATGGCCTCTTTTACTATAATAGGTTCCATAGTAGAGTTTTCAGGTTGAAGTCTAATGTGGTCTTTTTCTTTATAAAATGTTTTAACAGTAGCTTCATCATTTATAAGTGCAACTACGATTTCTCCGTTATTTGCGACAGATTGCTGTTTCACGATTATATAGTCTCCGTCAAAAATTCCAGCTTCTATCATACTTTCACCTTTTACTTTTAGCATAAATGAATTACCAGAACTTCCGATAAAATCAGCAGGAATTGGGAAAGTCCTTTCTAAGTTTTCAGTAGCTAGAATAGGAGTGCCTGCTGCAACTTTACCGATTACAGGAACATTTACAATGTCGTTTTCTCCAACAACTTCAGAAATATTTGAATTTTTAACACGAATTCCACGAGATTTTGCATCGGCTTTTTCAAGCAAGCCGTTTTTCTTTAATGTTTCTAAGTGTGCATGTACGGTAGAAGTAGAACTTAGCCCAACTCCTTGACATATTTCACGTATGGAAGGGGGATAGCCATTTTCATTCATATATTCAGTAACGAATTCTAAGATTTTTCTTTGTTTATCTTCACCTTTTTTACTCATTCGTTCTCAGTCCTTTCATAATCTTTTGTAAGTATTTTATCACATTGAAATTCAAATTGCAAACATTTGTTCATTGTTTTTTAGAATATAAATTGCAATAATAAGTGTCGCACTTTTTTATAAATGATTCATAAAATTTTACGATACAATTTTTGCCATTTCT
>CAKSUD010000066.1 GCA_934500865.1 uncultured Clostridia bacterium
ATAATTGCCATAAAACTATTATCTATAACATTATAGAGGCGATTTTATGAATAATTTTTTAGATAAAATTAATCCGCATCAAAATACTCAAATTGAAAAAATAAGAAATTGTAATTTGACTATTTCACAATATGGTTTGTATCTTGATGAGCAAGATATACAGGATATAGTTTCAAGTAGAAATGAGGCACTGGAGTTAACTCATAGATTTGAGTTTGGAGATTGGGTTGTAAATAAAATTATAATGGAATTCTGCGATTCACCATATATAAAAAAGGAAGACTTTAAAGAAATAGTGTGTGAATTAACTGAAATATTTTTCTTTTATAAAAACGAAACCAAGGATTTAATTTCAGATGATGAGCTAATTAGTTTTATGAAAAAGAATTTTGATGGAGTGTGCAACGGTTCTGTTGACTACTTAAAAAATACTGTTTTAAGTAAAATGGCGGGTAATGTTCTAAATGGAAAAGCGATGGAGGAATAATATGAAGGAGATTGACAGAATTCATTTAATAAAGCGAGAGGAACTAAGTGAAACAGACTACGTTACATCACTTATGAATACTGCACACGAACGTGGAATAATTAGTAATAGTGAACTTAAAGACATTGGTCAAAAGATATTGGAATTGCTAATTCATAGGATAAAAATATATACAGGAGTTGAAAACAGCTCGGTATCGTCAGATATTGCTGAAAATATAATGCACTCTAATTTGTATACTGTTGGAATATATCTTAAGAGATTTTCACCTGATGACGGCATTAATGAAATGATAAATAAAAATTTTATAGATATGTATGTAGATGGTAAGAAACTTATATACAGAAAAATTAAAGTGGCAAAAAGCTTATATTATAAAGTTATAAAAACTAAGCTTTTTACTGAAAACGAAACATATAATTCTACGCTAGTTGGTGGAATTAGTGGTTTCTTTAAGATATATGACCCTGAATTTGAAGCGTATAATATTAAAATAACAGCGGATTATCCTTTGTATAATAATATAATCGGGAAATATGACGGAATAGAATTTATTGAAAAGTATTTACAGTCGATATCCTATGAAAACGAACTATGTAATACATTTTTGCCAGAAGATATAGAATCACTTTTGACTCGGTATTCCACTGAATATAGGAACTTGGTTATAAATGTTTTTCAGCTTGTTTTAATTGAGTGTGTTGGATGCGTAATTGGGGAAGAAGAATGTATTAAGCTAAAAGTTAGTAGTGATACCATACAAATGATTTATGATAAACTTTTAGATAAATCACGGAAAGAGTTACGAGATATATTACTTATAATATTGAAAAGATTATTTGGTAGTAAAGATAAAATAATGAGTTACATAGAGGATGGAATAAGTGAAATTGAAAGTACTATATATAATGGAGTAAGACTAAAAACATTAGATAAAATTTTTGTTTGACAATAATAGAAAAGTAGCTTTTTAGAGAGACTTATAGGTTATCGAGTAAATTTTAGCCTATGTCTCTTTTTCTGTTGACTTTTTGTGTCGGAAATTATAGAATTATATCGATAATGAAATATCGATATAAGGAGGCGAGAAAATGGGCTGTGAGACCTATAAATCTGTGCCTACTGCGACGCTTACAAGGTTGCCGATTTATTATAGATATCTAATTAACCTTCAAAAGCAAGGAGAAAAGAATATATCGTCGGCTAAGATTTCGTCAGATATGAATTTAAGTGCCGTTCAGGTAAGAAAAGATCTTGCTTGTGTGAGTAGCATTGCCGGTAAACCCAAAACTGGCTTTGATGTCGATGAGTTAATTAAAGATATTGCTTTGTTTTTAGGGTATGACAATACCACAGACGCAATAATAGTTGGAGTAGGGCAACTTGGCAGAACCTTATTATCCTATGCAGGATTTGAGAATTATGGCTTAAACATTGTCGCCGGATTTGATGTAGATGAAAGAATTATTAATAGTAGGATAAATGGAAAACTTATTATGCCCATGGAAAAGCTGAAGAATTTTGTTAGACGCGTTAATGTTCATATCGGTATAATTACTGTTCCGTATCAAGACGCTCAAAAAGTTTGTGATGAGCTGGTTGATGCCGGAATAAAGGCAATCTGGAATTTTGCACCTACACATATTTATGTGCCGGAGGGGGTAGTGCTAAAGGATGAGGATATGGCCTCATCACTGGCTATATTATCTAGTCAATTAAAAGATTTATATAAAGGAGAGAGAATATTATGAGAGATGTTAATGAAATGGTAAATGAATTAGCAGTCAAGGCTGAGAAAGCTCTTAGAGAGTATATGCTCCTTGACCAGGAACAAGTCGACAAGATAGTTAATGCAATGGCATTAGCAGGACTTGACCATCATATGGAACTAGCCAGAATGGCTGTCGAAGAGACCAATAGAGGTGTGTATGAAGATAAGGTTATTAAAAATATTTTCGCTACTGAATATATATGGCATTCAATAAAAGATGAAAAGACAGCAGGAATTATAGAAGAAAATGAACTTGAAGGATATGTTGAAGTTGCCGAGCCAATAGGAATTGTTGCCGGAGTTACACCGGTTACAAACCCAACTTCTACAACAATGTTTAAATCATTAATTTGTGCAAAGGCTAGAAACCCTATTATATTTGGATTTCATCCATCCGCTCAACAATGTTCAAAAAGAGCTGCTGAAATCTTAAGAGAAGCTGCTGTTAAGGCGGGAGCTCCTGAAGATTGTATTCAATGGATAGAAGAACCATCTATTGAAGCTACTACTGCTCTTATGAATCATCCAAGTGTTTCTCTTATTTTGGCAACAGGTGGTGCCGGAATGGTTAAATCTGCGTATAGCTGCGGAAAACCTGCTTTAGGTGTTGGACCTGGTAACGCGCCTTGCTATATTGAAACTACTGCAAAGCTAAAAAGAGCTTGTACAGACTTAATGCTTTCTAAAACTTTTGATAATGGTATGATTTGTGCGTCCGAACAGGCTGTCGTTGTTGATAGAGTTGTTCGTGCAGCATTTGAAGATTATATGAAAGAAAATGATTGTTATTTCTTAAATGACAATGAAATTAAACAACTTACAGAATTTATGATGCCTGAAGGTAAGCTTAATTCTAAAGTTGTTGGTATGCCGGCTAGCGTTATTGCAGAAATGGCAGGAATAAATGTAGATAGTAAAACTAAGATTTTAATAGCTAAGCTTGACGGGGTTGGACCTGAATATCCGCTTTCAAGAGAAAAATTATCTCCTGTTTTAGCCTACTATGTAGTAGACGGATATGAAGAGGGCTTTGATGTTTGTAAGAAAATCTTAGATTTTGGTGGACTTGGACATTCTGCTATTATTCATAGTACTAATGAAGAAGTCATTAAAAAATTCGGTGAAGCAATGAAGGTAGGAAGAATAATTGTTAACTCACCTTCTTCACAAGGTGCAATTGGTGACATTTATAATACAAACACACCATCATTGACCTTAGGATGCGGTTCTTATGGACATAACAGTACAACATCTAATGTATCTACTGTAAATCTTATAAATAAAAAGAAAATAGCAGAAAGAAGGGTTAATATGCAATGGTTTAAAATTCCACCGAAGATTTATTTTGAAAAAGATTCAATTCAATATTTAGAGAATATGGAAGGTATTTCTAGAGCATTTATTGTTACCGACCCAATGATGGTAAAACTCGGATATGTTGATAAGGCATTATATTATTTAAGAAAAAGAGAGCAATATTGCCACTCAAAGATTTACTCAGATGTTGAGCCTGATCCAGATGTAGATACAATTATGCGTGGTGTGGCAGAAATGCGTGACTTTAAACCGGATGTTATTATTGCTATTGGTGGTGGTTCTGCAATTGATGCTGCTAAGGGTATGTGGCTATTCTATGAGCATCCTGATGCTACTTTCGATGGACTTAAACAGAAGTTTATGGATATAAGAAAAAGAGTTGTTAAATTCCCTAACCTAGGACAATTAGCAAAATTCGTTGCTGTGCCTACAACAAGTGGTACAGGTAGTGAAGTTACTGCGTTTGCAGTTATTACAGATAGAAAGAATGGAAATATTAAATATCCTTTGGCAGATTATGCATTAAAGCCAGATGTCGCAATTATTGACCCACAATTCGTAATGAGTCTTCCTAAGTCTGCAACAGCAGATACCGGTATGGACGTTTTAACACACGCACTAGAAGCATATGTTTCTAATATGGCTAGTGACTATACTGATGGTCTTGCACTTCAAGCGATGGACTTGGTATTTGACTATTTGAAACGTGCTTATGACCATGGCGAAGAAGATGAGAAAGCAAGAGAGAAAATGCATAATGCAAGTTGTATTGCCGGAATGGCATTTACTAATGCTTTCTTGGGATTAAACCATAGTATGGCTCATAAATTAGGAGGGGAGTACCACATTCCTCACGGTAGAGCGAATGCAGTATTACTTCCGTATGTTATTAAATATAACGCAACAAAACCTACAAAATTTGCTACATTCCCTAAATACGAATACTTTGTCGCAGACGAGAAGTATGCAAAAGCCGCAAGATTTGTTGGTCTTGCCGGAAATACAACAGAAGAAAGTGTAGATAACTTAATTAAGGCTATAAGACAATTAATGAGAGATTTAAATATGCCGATGTCTATTCGCGAATGTGGTGTAGATGAAGATGTATTTATGTCAGGATTAAGAAAATTAGCTGAAAATGCTCATGATGACCAATGTACAGGTGCAAATCCAAGATATCCTCTTGTTGAAGAAATTATGGAGCTTTATAAACAAGCTTATTACGGAGAGGAAAATTAGAAGGGAGAGTATAGTTATGGTATTAAAAGTTTGCGTGGGAAGTTCATGTCACTTAAAAGGTTCTTATGATGTTATTGAGAAATTCAAAGAACTACTAAAAAAATATGAAGTAGAAGATGTAATAGAGTTACAAGCAAGTTTTTGTCTTGGACATTGCTCAGAGGGCGTTACTGTTAAGGCCGACGAGAGATTTATATTAAACGTTAATGCTGACAATGCGGAGGAAATTTTTATAAATGAAATTTTACCGTCAGTAAACGGTTAGGAGTGAGAGCTTTATGGAGGAATATTTAGAATTTAAGAATGCAAAATGTAAAGACTGTTATAAATGTCTAAGAGAATGCCCCGTAAAAGCTATAAAAGTTGTGGATCACCAAGCTAAAATTATAAAAGAAAGATGTATTTTGTGTGGCAAATGTACTAAAGTTTGCCCACAAAATGCAAAACGAGTACACAGTTCTAAAGACGAAGTACTAGAGTTAATAAGGAATAATAAAAAAGTTGTGGCAAGTATTGCACCTTCATTTGTTTCGAGTTTTAAAGTAAAGGATTTTTCTATAATGAAAATTGCATTGTGTAAACTTGGCTTTTTCGATGCAGAAGAAACTTCAATCGGAGCGAATGTTGTAGTTCAAGAATACGAAAAGCTTTTAAAAAGCGGAAAGTATAAGAACTTTATTACGTCTGCTTGCCCGGCTATAAATAGGATGATACAAATTTATTATCCTAAAGTACTACCTTATTTAGCTCCTGTTGATACTCCGGCTGTTGTACACGCCAAAATGATTAAAGAAGCGGATAGTGAAGCAAAAGTTGTTTTCATAGGACCTTGCATAGCAAAAAAGATGGAAGGTAAAGAGAGCAAAGTTATAGATGGGGTATTGACTTTTGAAGAACTTTTAGAGTTATTTAATGAAAATAACATTGATTTATCAATGATTTCAGACGTGTCTGTTGCTGATGATAAGAAGGTTACAAACAGAGCAAAGTATTTTCCTATTAGCAGAGGAATTATAAAGTCTTTTGCTAAACTACCTGAGGGATATGAGTATATAGCTATTGACGGAGTTGAACGTTGCTTTGAAGTATTAAATAGCATTGACGAGCTTTCAGGTATCTTCTTAGAGATTAATAGCTGTGCGGGAGCTTGCATAAACGGACCTTGTAGCTTGACAAAGGAAAAGGAATGTATAAACTCAAATGCTACAGTAAGGAACTATGCAAAGAAAGAATTAGAAAACAGTA
The DNA here is from genome assembly GCA_934500865.1 of uncultured Clostridia bacterium. Lineage (GTDB taxonomy): Bacteria > Bacillota > Clostridia > TANB77 > RGIG9151 > RGIG9151. The sequence continues at coordinate 6,060 of CAKSUD010000066.1, forward strand.
CCGGAAATGAAAAGGTGCAATATGACTTAGATTTTACTAAAGAATACGACAGATTAAGAGCTGGGGATATCCCGGGAACAGATAAGCAAATCGAGGCTATACTAGCTAAGACCGGAAAACTAAAACCGGAAGATGAGCTAAACTGTGGAGTGTGCGGTTATTCTACTTGCCGTGCAAAAGCTTGGGCGGTACTAAATGGATATGCAGATATTGATATGTGTCTCCCATATATGAGAAAGAAAGCAGAATCTATGTCATATGAAATTATTCAAAATAGTCCAAACGGAATCATAGTTGTAGATAGCGAATTAAAAATTGTAGATATAAATGCAAAAGCAATGGAACTTGGCGGTATGGTAGGCTATGACGTTAAAGGTAAATATGTTGTTGATTACTTTGAACCGACTGACTTTGTATTTGCACTAAATGATGAAAAGAATGTTATAAGAAAGAAAATGTATATCCCAAAAACAAAATCTTATGTTGAGCTTTCTATTACTTATATGAAAGAGCATAAGACTATGTTTGCAATTATGAAGGATATTACAAGTGGTGTAAATTATAACGAGAAACTAAATAGTGTTAAGCAAGAAACTTTTAAAACCACAGATGAAGTTATAAACAAACAAATGAGAGTAGTTCAAGAAATTGCATCGTTACTTGGTGAAACTACGGCAGAGTCAAAAGTGGCATTGCTTAAGTTAAAGAAGACCTTGCAAGAGGAGGAGGAAGAAGAATGAGCCTTTTTCTCGAATACGGATACACTTCTCTTAATAAAGTGGGAGAGGAATTATGCGGGGATAATGTAGATATTGCAGTTAATGGAAAGTATACTACTCTGGTTTTAGCTGATGGTCTTGGAAGTGGGGTAAAGGCTAATATATTATCTACACTTACTTCTAAAATCTTATGTACAATGATTTCTAATGATATAGACATTGAAGAATGCATTGAAACAATAATACAGTCATTGCCTGTTTGCAAAGTTCGCGGACTTGCATATTCCACTTTTTCTGTTGTTCATATAGATAATGAAGGAAAAGGCTATTTAGTTGAATTTGATAATCCACAAGCGATTTATTTACACAATAATAAGGCTTTGGATTTTGAAAGAGAACGACTTGATATTTTAGGAAAAGTTGTATATAAAACAAAAATTGAATTAGAGCCGTCCGATGTAATTGTGGTTATGTCGGATGGAACAGTTCATGCAGGGATTGGAATGCTTCTTAATTTAGGATGGCAAAGAGCAGAAATTATGGAGTATTTAGAGAAAACAGTTACTCCAAAAATGTCTGCTAGGTGTATAGCTTGTTTACTTGCATCTGCTTGTAATGATTTATATCTTGATAAACCGGGTGATGACACTACTGTTGCAGCTGTTAGAATAAGAGAAAATTCTCAAATTAATATTATGGTAGGACCACCGGTAGATAAGTCCAGAGATAACGAGTATATAGGTGAATTTATGCATATGCAAGGTAAGCATATCGTATGCGGAGGTACAAGTTCTCAGATTGTTGCAAGATATTTAGGTGAAGAGCTTCATACAAGCTTAGACTTTTTGGATAAAGAAATTCCGCCTATTGCATTTATAAAAGGAATTGATTTAGTAACAGAAGGTGTCATTACAATTAGAAAGCTTCTTAGTATGTCTGAAAAATATTTAGATGTTAAAGATGTTACGCCTAAGTACTATGTAAAAAATGATGGTGCATCTTTGTTGGCAGAAGCCTTATTTGAAGATGCAACAAATGTTAATTTCTTTGTTGGGCAAAGCGTAAACGTAGCACATCAGGGGTTACCTATTGATACGACGATGAAGCTAAAACTAGTTGAGTCATTATCCGAGAATTTAAAGAAAATGGGCAAAGTTGTTACCGTTAAGTATTTTTAGGGGAGGTATATTATGAGAGTTCTTATAGCATCAGATATTCATGGTTCCGAGTTCTTTATGAAGAAGTTAATGGAACGATATGCAAAGGAAAATGTTGATCAACTTATCTTGCTAGGAGATTTATATTATCACGGCCCAAGAAATCCTTTGCCTGAAGGATATAACTCGCAAAAGGTAGCAGATATCTTAAACAATATTTCAGACAAAATTTTATGTGTTAGAGGAAATTGTGATAGTGAGGTAGATGAGATGATTTCAAAGTTTCATTTTACTGAGAACTTACAGTTATATATAAACAATAAAAAAGTATTCCTCACACATGGCCATAAACTAGATGAGGAAAACTTGGTAAATGTTTATGACATCATTATCTATGGTCATTTGCATACCGGATTTATTAAAAAAATGAAAAATACAATAGTAGCTAATACAGGTTCGGTGTCACTACCTAAGAACAAAACAGCCAATAGCTATATAATTCTTGATGATAACAAAATAGAGTTGAAAGATTTAGCAGGAAATTTAATTGAAAGTGAGGATTTTTAGGATGAAAAAGTTTGATACAAAAGTTCAACATCTTAAATATAAAGTTTTAAGGGAGGTAATAAAAAAGGCGGATGCCGACGATTTACAAAATGTCTATCGCGACGTGCCAAACATTGTAGTACCTGGTCCTAAGGCAAGCATGAGATGTTGTATATATAAAGAAAGAGCTATTGTTCAAGAAAGAATTAAAATGGCTCTTGGCGGAGACAAGGAAAATCCTAATGTTGTTGAAGTTATAGATATAGCATGTGATGAATGTCCAATTGAAGGAATGTTGGTTACACAAGCATGTCGTGGCTGTATAGTTAACAGATGTACAGAAGTATGTCCTAGAGGAGCTATTAGCATTATCGACAAGAAAGCTGTTATAGATAAAGATAAATGTGTAGAATGTGGCTTATGTACGAAAGCTTGCCCATATTCAGCTATTATTGCTCAAAAAAGACCTTGTGTAAATAGTTGCAAGGTTAAAGCCATTAGTATGGGAGAAGATAAAAAGGCTGTAATAGATAATGACAAGTGTATTTCTTGTGGTGCTTGTGTTTATCAATGCCCATTTGGCGCTATTGTGGACAAGTCTTTGATTATGGAAGTATTAAAGATATTAAAGGATTCCGACAATAACAAGAACTACAATGTTTATGCGGTTATTGCTCCTTCAATTGTTAGTCAGTTTAAGTATGCGAAAATTGAGCAAATTATTACCGGTATCAAGAAGTTAGGATTCCACCATGTAGTTGAAGCTGCATTGGGCGCAGACATTACTTTATATCACGAATTAGGAGAGCTAAAAGAAAAAGGTGTTATGACCACATCTTGTTGTCCATCATTCGTTATGTTTATTGAGAAGAATTTCCCTGAATTAACTAAATATATTTCAAGTTCTGTTTCTCCAATGGTTGAGACAGCTAAGCTGATTAAGAGATCTGATCCTACTGCAAAGGTTATTTTCATAGGACCTTGTTCTAGTAAAAAACGTGAGTATAAGCTACCTAAGACTGAAGGAGCTATTGATAGCGTTTTATCATTTGAGGAATTACAAGCATTCTTTGATGCTAGGGAAATAGATATTGCATCATTAGAAGAATCTTCTTTAGATAATGCATCTTATTACGGAAGAATATTTGCAAAGTCAGGTGGTATTGCTAAGGGTGTACGTGAAATCGGAGAAAGTATGGGACTTGATGTAAAACCTGCAGTAATGAATGGAATTAATGAATGTAGAGCTAATTTATTAAAGTTAAAAGCTAATAAAGCTGTTGAAAATTTCTTTGAAGGAATGGCTTGTGACGGTGGATGCTTAAATGGTGCGTTGTGCTTAAGCCATGGCCCTAAAAATGCAGCTGATGTAGATAAGTATGGCGAAGATGCAAAGGAAAAGAGCATAGATAATTCTGTAAGGTTATATGAAATGAGCCTTAAGAAATCTGAATAGAAGTTGGAAAATAAATTTTAATTGACAACAATACTGATGTAGTGTAATATATATGTATAGAGCGAAAGCTCATAATTAAAGATAGCATATTTATGCCAAAAGAAAAACGAGGCCCGGATGCGCCTCGTTTTTCTTT
>CAKSUD010000067.1 GCA_934500865.1 uncultured Clostridia bacterium
GTGTACGAACTAGCGGTAGTTACTGCATTTCCGTCCACGATTAATTCAGATAGCACATAACCTGTATTTGGCGCAATTTGATTTTTTTTGGTTTTAAAAAACTAAAAAGATATATACAATAATAAAAGTTTGTGGTATAATATCTCAAGTAAGGTGATATGTTGTTGGGAGGTTGTTTTATGGGAACAAATCAAAGAAAACACACAAGGTATGATAATCCTAAGGGAATATTTAATATAACTACCGATAAAAAGACTTGGCATGAAATCGGATTAGAGGATATTTCTGCGGGCGGAATGAAATTTACTACTTCTGCGTCTTTTGATGTTGACGAAGGAATTCAAGCGGTTCTTACTTTAAGAAATCGTATTAAGGATGACAATACATTAAATCTTCAAGGAACTATTAAACGTAAGATAGAATTAGATCATGGCGTAAATGCATATGCTGTTGAGTTTTCTAATGTTAATGCAAAACAGCTTACTAATCTATCTGAAATAATGTCTTTCATAAGATAAAATTAAGGCCCGATGATATTTCATAGGGCTTTTTCTTTTCAAGAAATGGGAAATAAGCCACTTTTATCACGTAAAAACTTGAAAAAATAGGTAAATTAGAGTATAATATACTTATAGAGAGTAAAAAAGCAAACTAAATGAAAGTTTAGGTCGCAAAGCCTACGAGACTAAGGCAATATTTAAACTGATATTGCTACGTTGGTCGGGTTGCCGTATTATACTGAGAAGAGGTGCTAATCGGCAAAACGATTTAGCACTTTATTTTATTTTAAATTATTTTTTCCGATAGAAAAATTGAGATAGTATATTTAGGTATATTTTATTGGAGGTGCCTAATGAAAAAGTTTTTAATGTGTTTATTTATAGGCTTATTTATATTAACGGGGAGTGCGTTTGCAGCGTCAGCATCGCCGTGTAATTGTTGTGGAGCCAGTGTAACGCTAGAGTCGTATACATCGAATGGAAAACCAGTTAGAACTTATAAGTTTAGTTGCGAGTGTTATCATGTTGGACCTTCATGTAGTCTTTGTAGTCATGGGAAGTGCAGAAATTGTTGTTCGTGTTGGAATGATTCTGGTAGTGGCGGTTCTGGCTCAGGCTCTGGTAGTTCGGGCCATATATGTAGTTTCTTGAATAAGTGCAGTAAGACGCATTGTGACAAATATATTTGCACTTACTGTGGAGTACACAAGAATAATGCCACTTGTGGTGGAGATTGTAATTCAAACGGATATTGCTCTCATTGTAGAGTATGGTATTGTTCAATTTGTAATAGACATACATGTACTCACAATAGAAATGGTTACTGTTCTAAACCGCATTGTACATCAAGGGTTTATTGTTCTAAGTGCGGACATATATGTGATGGGGACCATAAATATGGCACATTAATTTGTCCGGAAGTTCATTGCGGTGATTTTATTTGTACTGTTGCAGGTTGTAATCAGCATAAAAGTGTAGCTTGTGGCGGAGGTCATACAAATGGTGAATGGACTGAAGAAAATGGCGTTCACAACAGGTATTGCGGAAGAACTGATTTAGGTTGTACTACTATTGTTGATACACATTCAGCTATATGGGGAACTCCCGACAAAACGCATACTTCTACTTGTATGATAGGATGCGGGCTTACATACACACATGTTCCTAAGTGGGGAGAATATTTTAAGAATGGGTCTACGCATACTAGAAATTGTACAGTTACTGTAGGTGATGCTACTTGTCAAGCTACTGATACACATACACCGAGTTGGTCCGGGTATGTAAAATCAGATAATGGCGGTGAGGAAAGTGGTGCTAGCCATTTAAGGAGATGTACTGTTAATGGATGTAAATTAACTGATGGTGAGCATACATGGTCAAATGATGTTAAATGGCGTAAAGTTGACGAGGAAAAGCATAAGCGAGAATGCCCTACTTGTGGACTTACTCAAATATTAAATCATGATTTTATTGAGAGAATTGCTATTGCAGATGATATAGAAAAGCATTATAAAGTTTGTGCTTTGTGTGTTGATGAGGAAGATAATAAGTATAAGGCATATGAGAATCATGTAGATGAAGAAACAAATGGTAGAGGTAATGGAATATGTGATTTATGTAATAAGGAACTTTGGAGGGTTACTAAGTCCATAGAAGTGCCTACAAATGAGAATGTTATTGTTGAGGTTGAGATGTTTTCTGATTATGATGACAAGATAAAGTTACCTAAGAAGATGACTGATGAATACGGAAATGAGTTCTTTGAAGAATCAGGGAAATATAGTATTGAGAAAAACGGACAATATACTTTTACATTTGAATGCCCTGATAGAGATGTTGTTGTGGACATAGATAACATAAGTAAAAACATATATGGAAGAGTTCTTGTTACACCTGACACTGCTACAACCGGAAGGGTTACTTTGAAGTTAGTTACAAGTACTGAGGGTATTGATAAAACAATTGATGTTAAGTTTGAGAATGAAGAGTGGCAAATAGATACTTTAGAACTTGAGAGGGAAGTAAGTAGCAATGGTATATATACATTTTATGCTAGAGATAGTTTAGGAAATACAGAGGCTTTCTCTGTTAATGTAAGTAACATTGTTTCTGGTTTTGGTTCTGTGACTACTACATTTGATGTATTCCAAAACGGATATGTTTTTACAGATATTTTGGTTAATGTTAATCAGGCATGGATTTTAGATGATGCTTTGGTTAATTGTTTAGAAGGTTCTATTTATAAGTACAAAGTTGATGGAAGTGGATTAAAGACAGCTGTTGGTTTTAACAAAGTACAGATAGTAGATTCACTTGGCAATAAGGTTACGGATGAAGTATTAAATTCTGGGTCGTATTACTTGAGAGTGGCGATTGGAGGAACTAATGTATTTTCTGATGTTGGAACATATATGATTGAAATTAAGGATGTTACTATTAAGAATGGCGAAAACACATTGGTTACTTTATCAGGGAAAAATAGAATTGAAGTTGTTGTACAATCGTTAAACGATTTAACGTAAGGGGGTGGATGTGTAATGAAGAATTGGTTGAAAATATTTTTTATAAGTTTAATATTTATCGGAATTCATTATACTTCTGCTTTTGCTGACATAAAATTGCTGGATGAATTTAGTAGTCCTAATGCACCAATCATGTATAAAGATATGACTCCTATAAAATGGGGTAATCTTTATGAAGTAGAGACAACAAGTAATGATTTAGATTGGTACAATTACGAGAATAAAAAATGGGCTAATGCTAAAGATGAAGATGGGAACTATTGGGTATGGATTCCTAGATATACATATAAAATATCTGGAGATAGCATTGATATAGTTTGGAGTTCAGGAACTGTAGATTATACAGAAGATGGTTATATGCTTCATCCTGCATTTGTGGCTGATACTTATGTTGGCGGAAATCCTAATGAGTATGGTAGCTATAAAAATGGAATAGGAAGGAATGAATTAACTGGTTTTTGGGTTGCAAAGTATATGGTGAGTGATAATGATGGTAAAGTATCTATTACTCCTAACAAGCAGCCTGATGTTAGTAAAAATATTGGTGAGGCATTTAATACTTGCTTGAATATGGATAGTAGTTTAGGTATTTCTACTCATTTGATTAAAGCTAGTGAGTGGGGAGCAGTTTCATATTTGACTAAGGCTTTTGGAGTTATTCCTACTGAGAATAATACCAGCCTTACCGGCACTAATATGGCTAACAGCACTACGAATAATTATTATGGTGTTTTTGATATGAATGGTCCGACGGGTGAGTATTTATCTGCATTTGTTATTAAAGATGCTTTGAATACAAGTGCACTTGCATATGTTGGCAAAATGATAGATGAACAGTATGATAGTATTATTGATGTTGTTAATTTGACTGAAAACGATAATGCTGATAACAATGATTTAAGATTAAAAGATTTTTATGGTTTTTCAATGTATGAATCTAAAGATTTTGTATTATATGACACTGAAAATGCTCCGACTGGCAGCGAACCATTTTTCTCTAAAGGTGGGATTGGCGTTGGAATGTTTGGGTATGACAGATGTAGTGGAACTGGGCTTGGATATAGACCGACATTATCAGTGTATTCATCTTATTTATCTGAAGATGTGACATTCTTTGATACTGAAGCTTCTGTTGTGGCAGGAGATTATTTGGTAGTTAGTGTTAACTTTAGTGTTGATGAAGATTGGAAGTTTGATCTAGATGAGAATGAAGCAATAATCAAAAATGGGAAGGTTGTTTCGGGTAAGGAAAAGAGAATTTTTGATTTTATTGATTTGAGATATGTTCAAAATAATAAGTCTATGACTTTGACTAATGCTAATTTGAATGAGCATTTAATTGGTATTATTGAAAGGGATACGACTCTTAAAGAATTAAATTCAAATACTGTATTTAAAGCTAATACTCAATATACTATTAGAGTTAGAGTTGGTGGATATAATAGCGAAGGTGTACCAGTTTTTATTGCTATACCAGGTATGACTTCAAAGATTGTTGTAAATAGTATTGACGTTAAATCGGCTACTACTGGTTCGGATTTAATGATTGCAAGTATTAAAAATAACAAGGTAAGACTTTCGATTTATGATTCTCAAGGAAGAATTCCAGTATTGACTGGTGTCAGATTAATTTCTGCACCTGAAAAGAAGGATTATTACTTAGGTGAGAAATTATCTTTGATAGGTGGAAAGTTGGAAGTTTCTTATGGTGATAACAAGGCTATTGTTGATTTAACGAAAGATAATGTTGTTGGATATGAAAGCGTTACCAGTACAGTGGGTAATGATATATTGGTGGACCTTGTATATGCTGGTGTTGAAGTTACTCAAGATGATGTTAAGTTTATAATTAATGTTAATGGTAATGAGAAGTTTTATGTAAAAGGCTATTCAAAACCTAATAACACAGCGGTTATTGTTTCTGGAATTGGACAGTATGAGAAGGATGAAACAGTTAATTTGAAGGCTAGTATTTATCCGGGATATAAGTTCTCGAGTTGGAGTTCTTCGGATGTTAATATATTGGATGCTAATAGTGTAAGTAATGCGTATTTTACTATGCCGGAGAAAAATGTTACTGTTGTTGTTAATACAATAGGAGTTATGAGAGTAGAGGTTGTGAATCCTAAGACTGAGTTCGAGCGTGGAGAGGCTTTTGATCTTGGCGATGGTGATATAATTGCCTACTATCCTGATGGGAGTAGTGAGATTTTAACATTGAGTTCTGCCGGTGTTACATCTACTCCGGTAAAAAATCAAATATTAGATGAGTTGGGTGAGAAAGATGTAACAATTAAGTATGGTGGGGCAGAGGCAACTTATACAATTAATGTTGTTAAGGAGAAATATAGTTTAACTTTGTATATTGATTCTTTAGATGCCGGCAGTATTAAGATGAATGATACTACTGTTGTTCCTGTTGATGATAAACTTAATACTACTGTAAAAGTTTCTTATGATGAATTTGTTTCTGTTGAGGCTATTCCGGCAGAGGGATATTCTTTTTACGGGTGGTATGTGAATGAAGAGAATTTGATTTCTGATGAGTATTTAACATCTAGTGGATTTATGTTTATTATGCCAAAGAAGAATATAATATTGAAGGCAAGTTTTGTTAAGGCACATACTGTTAAGTATCTTGTTAATGATAAGAATTACGGATATATTTCCGGTGAGACTGAACAAGTTGTGAAGAATGGTGAGAATGCTTCTGAGGTTACTGCTATTGCAAATGATGGGTATAAGTTTAAGTCATGGAGCGATGGGCGTACACTTCCTGATAGATTAGACCAATATGTAGTGGAAGATGCTACATATACTGCAAAGTTTGTTAAGACTTGGACGGTTCAGTATTTGGTTGATGGTGTTACATTTGCTACAAGAACTGTTGAAGATGGGGCAAATGGATATATTTCAGAAATACCAAGTAAGTATGGGTATGTATTTTCAAAATGGGATAAAGATTTAGAATTCATAACTTCGGATGTTGTGACAAATGCAATATTTTTACCATGGATATCACTAGATCCTAATGGTTCGATTGAGCCGAGTGATTTAGTAGAAACTCATATTACGGGTAGAAGTGTGAAAGATGGAACTTTTGAGTATATAATTTCTGAATCGCCTACAAATACAGGTGAAAATATATCTGATTATGTTTCAAATGAGACGTTTAATTTTGAGGGAAGTTGGGAAAAAGATGGCGAGTTATATAGGAGCTATGTAAATTTAGCTAGTAAAGAGGATTCAAGTACGACTATTACTATATTTTCGAACAAGGATAAAGAGATTGTTAGGTTTGATTATATGTTTGCAGTAACGTCTGGTCAGTTGCTAGGGATAACTATTAACGGAACGAGAGTTACTGAGTATGATGAGGAAATTAATGTTTGGCATAATCTTAATAGAGAAGTAAATACTGTTGATGGAAAAATTGTTGTTGGTATAAGCTATAGTCAGGATAGTGTTTACTTAGATAGCGATTATGCTGCAATTAAGAATCTAAGAATAGGCAGACATTGGACTAAGATTAGTAGTGAATACGACTTAAAAGATAATGCGATTTGGTCTGAGAACTATGTACATGTTCGTGGTGTTTTCCCATATGATAATGGAGAAGTGACTTACCAAATTGTTTCTGAAATGTTTAAGGGGGACAATAACAATACAGGAGATTTATTTACTATTACTTATGAATTAAATGATGGTATTGACCCTGGTAACCCAACAAGTTATACAAAGGATAGCGAAGATATAACTTTAATGAATCCTACAAAGGATGGGGCAGAGTTTTTAGGTTGGACAGGAAGTAACGGTACGACTCCATCAACAACGGTAGTTATTCCGACAGGAAGTACAGGTAACAGGTCGTATGTTGCTAACTGGATGGAAGAAATTTATACAATTACATATGACCTAAATGGTGGTACTGTAAATGGTACAAATCCAACAAGTTATACAAAGGGTAGTAAGGATATAACTTTAATTAATCCGACGAAAGCTGGATATACATTTGCTGGTTGGACCGGAACAGGAATAACATTAAGTGGTGTTGGTAGTATGAGTGTTACTATTCCAACAGGAAGTACAGGCAATAGATCGTATAAAGCTATGTGGATTAAAGACCTTGAAGTTACATATACAATAAAGTACGTATTAAATGGCGGAACTTTGGAATTTGAAAATCCTACATCGTATACTCCTAGTACACCTACTTTTGAGTTAGTAAACCCTACAAAGGGTGGAGTTAAATTCTTGGGTTGGACCGGAAGTAACGGTACTGAGCCAGAGGAAAAAGTTGTGATTGAAAGTGGAAGCACTGGAAATAGAGTATATATAGCAAATTGGGATGGCGATTTCACAATTTCATATGATTTAGGTGGCGGATATATAGAGGGGGCACAAAATCCGACAAGCTATAATGTTACCAGTGATGATATAACTTTAACTAATCCGGTTAGAGATGGATATACATTTACCGGTTGGACAGGAACTGGATTAACTACGAAAACGTTGAAGGTAATTATTCCAACAGGAAGTACAGGGAATAGGTCATATACAGCAAATTGGACTGAACAAATCTATACAATAATTTGGAAAAATTATGATGGAACTATATTATTGAGAGAACTTTTTAAGTATGGTACAATTCCAGCATACTCAAATGAAACTCCTACTAAAGCTTCAACTACTTTGTACGAATATACGTTTAGTGGTTGGTCGCCTACAATAGTTAAAGTAACCCAAAATGCTACATATACAGCACAGTTTACTGAGAAGTTACGAACATATACTGTAAGTTTTGATGGTAATGGAGCTACGAGTGGAACTATGGCAAGCCAAACGTTTACAGCTGGTAAGTCGGCTAAATTAACTTCTAATTCATTTGTTAAGACGGGATACATCTTTAATGGTTGGAATACAAAAGCAAATGGTACGGGTACAAGTTATGCAAATAATGCAAGTTACACGGCAACTTCAAATATTACTTTATATGCAAAGTGGGGAACCGGAAATTACACGATAACATATACTTTAAATGGTGGAACAGTAAACGGAACAAATCCAACAAGCTATACAATAGAAAGTAATGCAATAACATTAATAAATCCAACTAGAGCTGGATATACATTTACAGGTTGGACAGGAACAGGATTAGCTACAAAGACTATGAAGGTGGTTATTCCAAAAGGAAGTACAGGAAATAGAGAATATGTAGCTACATATTCTTGCAATGGTACAAGTTGTACTGGAACTGTACAAGCAACTAGATGTACAAAGTGTAATGGTACTGGGCATGGATATTGTAGATTATCCTCTTTTAGCAATAAAGCTAATATGTCTTATTGGTGTAATGGAGGATGCGGATATGTAAATTCAATAGTAACAAGTTATTGTGCTAGCTGTGGAAATTATTTTGAATGGTTTTTACATAAAGAATGTGGAAATGGTATTTACAGATTTGGTACAAAGCTAGACCAATTTAATACTTTAGCAGATTCATCTATATATTTAGAGCAAGAATTCCGCTTGGATTCCGATGAACTTGATGAATTATATGATGGTATAGCAAAAGGTGAAAAAGAAATTAGTTTTTATCCTAATATCAATTACCACTTAGAGAGTTGCAGTGAATGCGATGGCAATGGAGTTATTTACAAATGTAATATTTGTTCACAAACATTTAGTGAGTTGCCAGCACAACACTGTGCACATGGATATACTTCGCAACACGATTAAATAGCATAATAAAAAATACCACTTAGGTAGATGCCTAAGTGGTATTTTTAATTATCTTTTTCAACTATAAATGCCGATGGAAGATATCTTCCATATGTTGTTCCATTTGATGGCTTGGTTTGAATTTTTCCGTCATAGTACATTATAGAAGACGAACCTCCGTCTAGGGCTGCTGCGTTTACTGCACCGTATGATGCGAGTATGTCTTGACATTCTTTCATTGTTGCTCCTATACTGTGTAGTTGGCGTCCTTCTATTACTAG